>CAQFOZ010000029.1 GCA_948788915.1 uncultured Muribaculaceae bacterium
CTCGTTGGGCTCATAACCCAAAGGTCGTAGGTTCGAGTCCTGCCCCCGCTACTAACGCCGGCTTTGAAAGCCGGCTTTTTTTGTTACTTCAAATATTAATTTCTTTGAGACCAAAATTAGGGGCGGTATAGAATTAGCTTCATAGCTTAAGTCTCTGATATAGATTCTTTTAGCAATATAAATATTTTTACCAATTTCGATAACGATGGAGCCAATTTACGAAGACAATCATCTGATTATTGTAAATAAAAAAGCTGGAGAAATAGTACAAGGTGACAGAACCGGTGACAAGCCTCTTTCCGAGTTAGTAAAAGATTATCTCAAAAAAAAATACAATAAACCCGGAAATGTGTTCTGCGGAGTTGTCCACCGTATTGACCGTCCCGTCGAAGGGCTCGTTATTTTCGCCAAAACATCAAAAGCCCTTGAACGATTAAACAAAATGCTTCGAGATGGTGAAATTCACAAAACGTATTGGGCGATGGTTGAGGGCAAACCGACAGACAAGGAGAGTATCTTGAAAAATTATTTGAAGTCTGATGGAAAGATAAATAAAACTTTTGTTACTGACAATAATGACGATGATGCAAAACTATCAATATTAAACTACCGGACAATTGCAGAGGGAGAACGTTATTCTATCCTTGAAATAAACCTGTTAACAGGAAGAAAACATCAAATACGTTGCCAGTTATCGGCCATAGGCCATCCTATAAAAGGAGACCTGAAATATGGAGCTAAAAGAAGCAACCCGAATGGAGGAATATCCTTACAGGCGCACAAAATTCAATTTATTCATCCTGTCTCCAAAAAGGAAATTGACATAACACTCCCTCCGACAGAGGAAATGATGAAACTGCTATAACAATACGATAAACAATAAAACGACAGAAAAAAAAGGGTTCGCAAATGCGAACCCTTTTACTTTGCTGTTATAATATAATAATTAGTCAGCAAGTTTGATTGTAACTGCGCGATCCAGCGGAGCACCCTTAGCACCAAAGTCGGTGAGGTTGTTAGCGTCGATGCGTGCATCAAGTTGATCTTCGTTTACACCGCATTTAACTAGGTAAGCTTTAACTGTATTCACACGGTTGTTGCGGAGACGAGTATTGTACTCATCTGTACCGGTGTAGTTGTCAGCCCAACCTGTCAGAATATATTTCTGATTCGGTGTCTCTTTCATAACCTCTGCCATAGAGCTGAGAATAGTTTTCTCACGGCTTGAAAGAGAGTATTTGTTGATCGGATAATAGATAGTAGCAAGACCTTCGCAACTTACTTTCTCAACCGGGCGGTTCAGACAGTCATCAAGCTGTTTCTGGAGGCTTGCAATTTTAGCCTCAGCCTGAGCAAGACGAGCTACGAGAGCATCACCTTCAGCATCTGTATATTTCCATGTGGGGCAAACAGCTGTAACAGGGCAGCTCCATTCCTTCTTGCCGAAGTATACGTTCAAACCGGCAGAAAGCTGAAGATCCTGACAGTAGTGTTTGTAACCGGCGCCACCGAGATGGAAAAGCTGATACTGTACATCCAGGAAAAGATCGACGTGCTTGCTTACAGCAAAATTATTCTGCAAACCAACGTTTACATAAAGAGGAGTGTTTTTTGCAGCACGCCATTTGAGGTCGTCACCTGACGTTGCGAGAGGATTGCCATAAGCACGGCGGAACATAAACATTGCGCCACCACCTCCGTGGAGTACAGCATTATATACACGTCCCGGACGATAGCCACACCACCAGTTGGTAAGGTTAATCAAAACATCAAATTCAGGGGCTACACTCTGGAACTTCTCAGGATACATGCCGTTAGAAATAGGAGCAGCATTCATTTTACGGTATGTTGCACCAGCATTAGCGGTTGCACCTTTAGCCATAAGATACTGAGCACCGAAACGGAAACCGAAGTTCGGGGTAACCCATTTACCAAAGTAAAGAGCAGCATTGCCACCGAAACGATTCTTTAGCTCTGCATGTACGTCATCTTTACCGAAAAGAACGTTGGAACCACCCTGAACTGTCATAAACCAGTTGTCAGTAGCCTTGTTCATCAAATAGCCCTGAGAGCAATCCTCAACATAGGTCACCTCCTGAGCATTTGCGCTGAAAAGGCCACCTGCGAGGGCTACGAGTCCAAATAATACACTTTTCTTCATATAACAACAAATTAAAAAATTAAATAAACTCTATTAATAAAATTCTATCGCTTATATTTTCCGAGATGTTAACCTCATAAATTGGGTTGTTTTTTCACATTCAAGTGTTAAAATTCACATTTCAGACAAATACAGATGCAAATTTAGTACTTTTTTACATATAAACATTAAAATTTAAGGAATTGTTTAATGTTTTTCAAAACATTTTCGACGGTATAGCCAAATTTTTCTTCAAGCACCTTAGCCGGAGCAGAAGCGCCAAACCTTTCAAGACCTAAAATTTCATATTCCGCTCCATTAAGCAATGGGAACAATGTTGCAGGCAAACCAGATGTCAGGCCGAAGAATTTAGTACCTGCCGGAATCACACTTCTCTGGTATTCTATTGGTTGACTGCGGAACAAACCTATCGAGGGGACTGATACAACCTGTGCTTTAACACCATCTTTTGCAAGTTCATCGGCAGCGTGGCAAAGAAGAGCTACATCGCTTCCATTAGCAACCAGTACAACATCCGCATTTTTAGCCGCCTTAACCACATATCCACCTTTTGCTAACATTTTTGCCTCTTCACGACGATTCTCACCCGGAAGGTCCTCAAGATTCTGACGTGAGAAAATCAGCACTGTAGGAGTATCTTTATTCTCCATCGCCAATTTATAGGCCTCAACTGTCTCGGCAGAATCCGCAGGACGGAGCACAAGAACAGACGGCTTCCCACTGAAATTTTTCACCTGCTCCATAAGGCGAATCTGCGCTTCCTGCTCAATCGGCTCATGTGTGGGGCCATCCTCCCCTACCCGGAATGAATCGTGGGTATAAATAAATTTAACAGGCAGTTCCATTAAGGCAGACATACGTATGGCGGGCTTCATATAATCACTGAAGACAAAGAATGTACCACAAGCTCCGAATACTCCACCGTGCAATGCAATACCATTTATAAGACAAGCCATTGTAAGTTCAGCTACACCTGCCTGAAGGAATGCCCCTGAAAAATCACCGTTGACCAATGCTTGAGTTTTTTTGAGGAACCCATCGGTCTTATCGCTGTTTGCAAGGTCAGCACTTGATACAATCATATTACCAACATGTTCAGCAAGAAAACCGAGCACGGTAGCAGAAGCCGCACGACTGGCCATATTAGGTTTGAATTCTATTGAATCCCAATTCAATTCTGGAAGTTTCAATGCAATATAGTCTGCAAGCAATGCAGCCTTCTCCGGATTATCATTTTCCCAAGCCTTAAATTCGGCCTTTCTCTGAGCACAGATATCGATTAATTCTTGACGGCGGTCAGAATACAACTTCTTTACATCTTCCCGTATTTCCCAACGGTTTGCCGGATCGCCTCCAAGACTAATCACAGTCTTGTCAAAATCAGCTCCTGCAGCAGTGATAGGCTGTCCGTGTGTTGAAACCGCGCCTTCCAGAGAACCGCCATCAGCTTTAACCACACCTTTTGCCATAGTAGTATGACCAATAATCAGGGTCGGTTTCGTAGTTTCCTGATGAGCCACTTCGAGAGCTCCAGCTATTGCAAGAGGATCGCTACCATTTACCTCAATGACATTCCAACCCCATGACTTATATTTTGACGCAGTATCCTCGACAGTAACTTCTGAAACTTTTGTAGACAGCTGTACATTATTAGAATCGTAGAACATAATCAGGTTATTCAAACCGAGATTACCCGCTATACGCCCCGCGCCCTGTGATATTTCTTCCTGGATACCCCCATCGGAAATAAATGCGTAAGTCTTATGAGCTACAACCTCACCAAACCTGGCAACAAGAAATCTTTCAGCTATAGCAGCCCCCACAGCCATTACGTGTCCCTGACCGAGAGGTCCAGAAGTATTCTCAATTCCTCGGGCAACATCAAGCTCCGGATGTCCCGGAGTTATACTGTCCCACTGCCGGAACTGCTGCAAATCCTTCACATCAAATTTGCCAGTGAGTGCCAATATACTATATAACATCGGAGACATGTGACCCGGATCAAGAAAGAAACGGTCACGCGCAATCCATTTCGGATTCTCCGGATCATATACAAGAAATTTTGAATACAGGACATTGATAAAATCAGCAGCACCCATAGAACCACCAGGATGACCGGATTTGGCCTGTTCGACCATTGACGCAACTAAAACACGGAGATTATTTGCCGCATTATTCATTGTTTCTACGTTCATAATGTTCATTTTTAATTTTACTACAATTATTAAATTAGAATTAATATTATGTGAATTCAATTATACCATATTGTGAAAGCAAAAGGAGGGAAGCAAATTGCCCCACCCTCCCATTGCATTATAAATCCCGCAAATCAAAAGGTTCTTCAGATACAGGAATGTCCTTGTTTACATTCTTCGAACCGTAGAGAGAATAATAAAGGATATAAACCAACATAGCCACAACAAGCCAATAACTGTTGACATATCCAAAAGTTCTTCCAATCCAGTCCTGAATATAAGGCATGACTCCACCACCTACAACCATCATCATAAAGATACCGGAAGCTTTAGCTGTATATTTACCAAGGCCTTCTGTTGCAAGATTAAAAATGCCACCCCACATTACAGACGTACACAGTCCGCACAAGAAGAGGAAAAGACACTTCATCGGAACCTGACCACTTTTTATGTTTAAGGACTCAATTGCAGGAGAAGTAAATGTGATTTTTTCCGGAAGGAAGATAGCCATAAGAACAAGAGCAATCGCAACAGTAGAAACAGTGATCATCTGCGTACGTGGTGAAACTTTACCGCTTATCGCCGAACTAAGCACACGCCCTATCAACATCATAAGCCAGTAAAGTGCTGCGAGGGAACCGGCAACCGCTGCCGCACCCTCAAATTTCTCACGGCTGATCCATGCATTTAGCTCTCCCGGGATACCAATCTCAATACCGACATACAGGAAAATCGCTATCACTCCAAGCAGACAATGACGGAAAGCCAACGGACTATGTTCATATTTCACCTTATTAAGTTGAGCCTGCGGCTCCTGTATCTTGACAAGCGATATGATTATAAATGAGAATATAAAAATTACTATTCCTGTAATAACCAAAGGAGCGACTTCCGCCATACTCGTCTTGGCAGTAAGATTACCAATAAGCATTCCCACGAGAAGCGGAGTAACCGTACCGGCCATGGAATTGAAAGAACCGCCCATCTGAACAAGCTGATTTCCACGGTTACCACCACCTCCTAAAAGGTTAAGCATAGGATTTACAACGGTGTTTAACATACATACACAGAAGCCGCATACAAGTGCCCCAAGAAGATATATAAAGAGGTTAAGCGTTGTCGGGGTCGAACCATCAATAACTATAATATCGTCACCAACCACGCTGGAAAGCAACTGGATGCCAAGGCCAATGGCTCCCACAGCCAAAGCAATCAGCGCAGTTTTTTTGTACCCGTATTTAATCAGCATATTTCCGGCAGGAATACCCATAAAGAGATATGCCAAAAAATTCATGAGGTTACCAGCCATTCCGGCCCACTCGTAGCGGAACCCCCATATGTTTCCAAACGGAGCCGCCATATTTGTCACAAATGATATCATGGCAAAGATGAAGAACATCGTAATTATTGCCACGATTGGTTTCTTCGGGGATCCCGCCCCTTGAGCTGCAGTTGTACTCATTTATTAATAATATTTTAGATTCTTATATATCAAACAAACCCTGTTACATATTAGCGATTGAAAGTATGAACATGCAAACATATATATTATAGAATAATATCCTGCAATCATATATTGCATCATTCAATATACCCTCTCACCAAAAATTCGGCTGCCTATTCTCACAATTGTAGCCCCCTCTTCTACTGCAATGGGCCAATCGTGACTCATCCCCATCGACAACTGGTCGAAACCATATAGTCCAATGCCAGGTAAATTCTTTATTGTCTTGAAAACAGATGCAATCTCTGCAAAATCATCGCGAACACGCAACATATCGTCTGTATTCGACGCCATGCCCATAATTCCACATATATGCGTATTTGTCAGGGATTCAAATTTTCTTTGTCTGAAATAATCCAAAAGTTCTTCGGGTAGAAAACCAAATTTCGTCTCCTCTTTAGCCACATGAACCTGCATAAGGACGTGTGTTATAACACCGGCTTTATGCGATTCAACATCTATCAGATTAATCAGCTTCTCCGAATCTACGCTTTCAATCAGAACTGTCTTACCAATAAGCTGTCTTACTTTATTAGTTTGCAGATGTCCAATAAAATGCCATTCAACATCATCTGGGAGAAGAGGTATTTTTTCCAACAGTTCCTGAACACGACTCTCACCAAATGAGCGTTGTCCAGCTTCATAAGCCTCCTGAATCATGGTATAGGGGTGAAATTTAGAAACAGCCACAAGCTTTACCCCAGAAGGAATAATATCCTTAAGCGTTCTTATTTCTTCCTGTATACTCAATTCCAGATTCATATTTATTCTCCTCCGAGTTTTGCAGGGAAAACATCCATTATCATTGTCTCAGCAATAGATGCTATCTCATAATCTGACATAGTTCCCTCCATTCCAGACTGGAATTTCTTAAGAGCATCCTCAAGATCATTAGCCTGCACTAAGATGAGTTGCGCGCTCTTCTTTTCTGTCCCGGTTTTCTCATCAAGTGTTACAAAATTCACCTTTACCTGATAATACCGATCACCATCCTCATTAAAAAATATTTCAGCTATCTTTGTCTTCTTCTCCGATGAAATGGAATATTCTCCGGAAATATAAGGTTTCATTTCATCCACAATACGGGCTTCTGCCTCTGTAAAAGTTAATGCATCAACAAGATAAGGCTCATTCACTTTTTTCACCATACCGTTGTCCTGCATCTTGTCATATCTAACTTTACATTCAAACCAAAGTGCCATAGTTCAAAATATCAACAAATGTTCAAAATCTTGGATTATTCGATTTATTCTTTTTTATATCGGCATACCTTGCCAATTATACAAAGTTAATCAATTTTTCTATCCCATCCACTCTTTTCATCTTTTGTTAATCAATTTTTTCAAAAATTCCAATATTTCATCTTAAAGAATTAATTTTGCAAATCATAAGAGAGTGTTATAGTTTAATATTCAAAATATACTTCCTTAATTGACAACAATTCTTTTAGAAACATATGGAACTCAGTAAAAAGACATCACCTGAGAACAAAACTTCTTTAATACAACTGTTTATATCTTTCTTTAAAATAGGAGCCTTCACTTTTGGAGGCGGGTGGGCTATGATTTCCATTATTGAACGGGAGATTGTTGACAAACACAAATGGATTGGGCGAGATGAGTTTCTTGATCTGCTTGCCATAGCCCAGAGCCTACCAGGCATATTAGCAGTAAATATAGCAACGGCCGTAGGTGACAAAATTAGAGGAGGGAAAGGAAGTGTGACAGCGTCCTTAGGCACAATTCTTCCATCTTTTCTCATAATTCTTTGCATTGCTATATTCCTTACACCAGACATGATTAAAAACAACAAAATAGTATCCTCTGTATTTATGGGAATACGTCCAGCTGTAGTAGCTCTTATAATCGCACCTGTAATAACATCCGCCAAGGCAGCTAAGCTAAAATGGAAAACAGTATGGATTCCTTTCGTTGTGGCCCTGATGATATCAATCGATTTAGGATTAATATCAAATCCCATTTTATATATTGTATTGGGAGGACTATCTGGATTCCTTGTATGGAAAATCCCTCAATTATATAAAAAACACTAATCCAGACATGCAGATATATATTAAAATAATATGGGCATACCTTAAAATAGGTATTTTTGGTTTCGGAGGTGGATATGCCATGTTGTCACTTGTAGAGAAATCTGTTGTTGATCCAGGTTGGATATCAGAAACCACATTTACAGACATCGTAGCAATTTCTCAAATGACCCCCGGGCCTATCGGAATAAATTCTGCAACCTATATAGGTTATGTTGCTCCAGGAACAGCTGCACCAGAATTATCTTCTCCAATATGGGGCATTCTTGGATCCATATTTGCCACACTGGCCGTAACTCTGCCCAGCTTCTTTCTGGTTCTTTACTGCTCACACTTTATACGACGTCATAACGAAAGTGGTATCATAAAATCCATCTTCAGTGGTTTGCGACCGGTAGTAGTAGGACTTATAGCATCTGCCGCCATAATGCTTATGAACGCAGCAAACTTTAATCCACAAGGAATAAACTGGCAATTGTATACAAATATTGTCATCTGTGCGGCAGCTTTCATTCTCGCATATTTCCCGATAAAAATAGGAAACAACAAATTTAAGATTCACCCAATTTTTATAATTATTGCCGCCGGATTGGCAGGATATATTATTTATGGATAAGATTGAAACGACAGGACGATATAAAAAGGCTCTGGAATTTTTGTATTCCCAATTACCGATGTTTTCAAGGGTTGGAGCAGCGGCATACAAGCCGGGATTAGACCGTACACTTAAATTAGACAGATTGTTTGACCATCCTCATGAGAAGTTCAAATCCATTCACATAGCCGGAACTAACGGAAAAGGGAGCACATCACATATGCTTGCCGCGATCCTTCAGGCCAACGGCTACAAGACAGGATTATATACCTCACCACATCTTGTTGATTTTAGGGAACGTATCCGCGTAAACGGTGAAATGATTCCGATGGAAGCAGTAACTGAATTTACCGAGAAATGGATAAAACTTAGCCGGACTTCAGACATTTCTCCAAGCTTTTTCGAATTGACAATGATGATGGCATTCAACTGGTTTGCAATACAGAAAGTGGATTATGCAATCATTGAGACAGGAATGGGAGGGAGATTGGATTCCACAAATATAATTACTCCGGAAATATCTGTAATAACCAACATATCTTTTGATCACACACAATTTCTTGGAGACACACTTGAAAAGATTGCATCTGAGAAAGCCGGAATCATAAAAAAAGGCATACCTGTAATTATTGGGGAAGCGAGTCCTGATACAGCTGCGGTGTTCGATCTACAGGCCCAAAACACGGGGGCACCCATATATCACGCATATACTCATCCCGAAATAATTGAAATAAAACAGAGCAAGACATGGGGTTGGGATTGCACGAGTTCCTCTGTTGGCTGTTTTACACTTCCGTTAGCGGGTATGTATCAAAAATACAATATTAATACCGTTTTGGCAACTGTCAAGGTAATGCAGGAAACGGGTATAAATCTTAATCCGCATCTTGTTTGCGAAGGTATAGAAAATGTCATAAAATATACCGGTTTACGCGGAAGATGGATGAAAATTGCAGATTCCCCTCTTACCATCTGCGACACAGGTCACAATGAAGCGGGAATAAAAGAGATATCTACCCAACTTAAAGAATTGATAGATAAAAAATCTGTCCATCTTAAAGCGGCACTCAGAATAGTGATTGGATTTGTGGCAGACAAGGATATTGACCATATTCTCCCATTACTTCCTTCCAATGCCCTTTATTACATCTCACAAGCCAGTATACCACGTGCCATGGATGCAGTTGCACTTTCAGTCAAATGCCAACAATTCGGATTGCATACTGTATTCACTGCACATTCGGTCAAAGATGCTTATGCACAGGCATTATCAGACTCATCAAAAGATGATGTAATTTTTATTGGAGGCTCTACATTTGTTGTCGCTGATTTTCTCTCGTAATCAATGTCTACTGATAACAATTAGTGGCATTCGCGAAACAATAACGGGTCTCATCAGTGATGGGACCCGTTTAAATTGGCGGAACTTTAATTTTCCTCTTTACCTCTTGAATTTTGACGAAGGCGATTCTTTGTCTGGCTTGAGTTCATATCGCTCTCCTCCTTTAGATCAATCTCTTTACCGTCATCATCATATACCCTATATTCCAGATACGCAAGAGATTCATCGGCAATTACTTTAAACCCTCTGCCAAATGTCCTTTTCCATTTGCTATATATTGAGAACAAACCTTTCTTTATATAAGCATCGACATAAGGGTGCACATACATTTTGAATTTCTTAATTTTAAGGTTGGAAACCAGATATTCCAGCTTCTCTTCAAGCTTATCGGTAAACAATATAGAAGGCTGCACCTCACCTTTTCCGAAACATGACGGGCAGGTCTCACTGGTAGCGATATCCAAAGCTGGACGCACTCGTTGACGTGTAATCTGCATCAATCCGAATTTACTCAAGGGTAGAATGTTATGCCGGGCACGATCATTGGCCATGATCGTCTTCATATGTTCATAAAGAGTCTGTCTGTGTTCGGCTTTAGACATGTCTATGAAATCTATAACAATAATACCACCCATGTCTCGCAGGCGAAGTTGACGAGCAATCTCTTCGGCCGCTTTCAGATTAACATCCAATGCATTTGTCTCCTGATCAGCAGAAGCCTTGCTACGGTTACCCGAATTTACATCAACGACATGTAATGCCTCTGTATGTTCAATTATTATATACGCACCGCTCTTAAAGGATACTGTTTTCCCGAAACTACTTTTTATCTGACGCGTGATATTGAAATGGTCAAAAATAGGAATATCCTTTGTATAAAGCTGTACAATATCGCTCTTTTCCGGAGATATAAGGGAAACATAATTCTGGATCTGTGTAAATGCATCAGCCTCGTTTACATATATGTTCTCAAAATCTGGACTAAAAATATCCCGAATCTCACTTACCATACGCGACTCCTCCTCATATATGAGAGCAGGAGGCTGGCTTCGTTGCATTTTTGAAATGCTCTCTTCCCAACACTTGACAAGAGTACGCATCTCATGATTCAGTTCCGCAACTTTCTTATTCTCCGCAGAAGTTCTTACAATCACACTGAATCCTTTGGGCTTGATACTGCCCATAATCTGGCGCAACCGAATCTTTTCCTCCGGAGATTTTATTTTCTGTGAAATTGAGATTTTGTTTCCAAATGGAATCAGAACAATAAACCTACCGGTAAACGATATTTCGGTTGTAAGTCGCGGACCTTTCGACGAGATTGGTTCCTTGGCAATCTGCACAAGCAATTGCTGACCCAACTGTAAAGTATTTCCAATGGAACCCTGTTTGGATATATCCGGCTCGATCTTGAATTTGGAGATATCGGGCACGTGTTTCTTATCAGACATCGCTTCCGCGATGTACTTACTGTATGTGCTGAACTGAGGCCCTAAATCGAGGTAATGAAGAAAAGCGTCTTTTTCATAACCGACATCGAGGAAAACAGCATTGAGACCGGGCATAATCTTCTTTACCTTCGCAAGATAAAGATCGCCCACCGCATAAGCGATATTGCGACTCTCCTTCTGAAGGGAAACAAGTTTGCCCTCTTCAAGCAATGCTATAGACACATCCTCCTGACGGACATCTACTACTAATTCACTTTTCATACATGTTTCAATTAATAAGTAACTTTGAGAGATTGTATAAATTCCTGTCAAATATTTTATTATAAGAATTTATGCGTTTATTTTAAGTATCTTTTTGGTGTCTTCCGCCAAGTTTTATCAGTCGCATAGCCCGGCCGAAGATCGGCTTCCTAACCTACTCCTTCTTCAACTTGAAGAATCCAACCCAAAATACTCTCAAAATAATCTGCACATAAATTTAGACAATCTCTAATTACCCAATGGTATAAAGCTACTAAAAAACAAACTCGCCACGACCGAGTGGCCAGGCAAGTTTGTCTATCTTTCTATTCTTGCGCTTTAAGAAGCATCAATTATTTCTTCTTATGACGATTCTTTCTCAGTCTTTTTTTGCGCTTGTGAGTTGCCATCTTATGGCCTTTTCTCTTTTTTCCGCTTGGCATGATAAAAAAATTTTATAGTTAATTATTATGGTTTTCTATTATATAAGAATTTATCACCTTTAATTATTTCACTACGTCTTTAAATACGTTTGATGGTTTAAACGCGGGAATTTTTCGAGCATCTATCTTTATTGCCGTATTCTTGGTTATATTACGTCCAATTTTTTCCTTGCGATTCTTTATAATAAAGCTTCCGAATCCACGGAGATAAACATTCTCTCCGTTTGCCATAGATTCTTTTACAACTTCCATAAATTTCTCCACAGTAGAAAGCACGGTAGTTTTGTCAAGACCCGTGTTGCGTGAAATTTCTGCTACGATTTCTGCTTTTGTCATTTTATTGATTCTTCTAATTTCCTAAAAAACCGGTCAAATCCATTCCTGAAATTTGAGGACATAGATAATACTCAATCCCCCATATTTTTCATTCTGCAAATATCGTAATTTTTTTTGATAGTTTATATATTTCAAACCAATTTTATATCTACAAAGCCCTTTTTCTCCTCATTTAATTATAATTTTTCAATATCCATTCCCTCTATATTATTGAATCTTCCAATAAATTCATCTTCCAGAATCTCCGGCAAATCAATCAGCAATGTACAAACATTATCAAAAATCCTTTCCTTTATCTCTATATCTCCGCTTTTTACAATGCGCATCACTCCATCCATATTCACATAAGAGAATACCAGTCTAAAACTTGACATTTTCCTCATTTTTTGCTTGCCTGCCTCATCAAGAGCAAGTCTTGCCGCTTCTCTATATGCGGCAATAAGCCCGGGAGTACCGAGTTTTATTCCTCCGAAATAACGCACAACAATAACAAGCACATCCGTAAGGCCGAGACTGTTGATCTGTCCCAATATAGGCTTACCCGCAGTACCGGAAGGCTCTCCATTATCGTTCAACTGCCATTCTGATCTGTCTGCTCCAAGCATATAGGCCCAACAGACATGCCGCGCATCATGATACTCATTCTGATATTTCTTCACAAGGGAGCGAGCCTCCTCCGCATTGGACACAGGCAATGCAAATGAAAGAAACCGGCTCATCTTTTCAACATATTTAGACTTACCGGCTTCCCTTATGGTGTAATACAAATCTATGCTCATCCGAAATAGTTGTCCAAATCTGGATGATTGTTTACATATAGCAACATTCCCGCTGCTATTGAATCAGCCTTATCTACACCAAGTTCTTGTGCCACTATTGCAAGAGACCAGTTTAAAGCAACAGCCGGACCTGCCCCAAGCACAAATTTGTCATCAGAAACGACCGAATTCTGTGATTTCACTGCGCCTGTCATCAACTCTTCAAAACCCGGATAACAGATTGCTACCCGTCCCTTGAGCATACCCAACTGTCCAAGCACCACTGCCGGAGATGCGCATATCGCTGCTATTTTACCTTCAGCTGATTCATATTGATTTACTAATACCTTATGCAACGGAGAATACTCAAACAAGTTTGTTGCACCCGGCAGTCCACCGGGAAGGATAACCCATGACGCATCATTAAATGAGGTGTCACTAAAAAGCAAATCTGCTTTTACCTGAATTCCGTGAGCACCAGTTACCAGCAAATCATCTGTTATTGAAACTGTCTTTACCGGCATCCCGGCTCTACGAAGCACATCCACAGGAGTCAAGGCCTCAACCTCCTCAAAGCCTTCAGCAAGAATAACAAAACTCTCTTTCATAAGCACCATTATTAATGAATACATAATATCACATTCACATCCCTCCGATGCAAATATAATGATATTTTTGTTTATATTTGCATAAGTAAGTATTCAAATTTAAACGATAATAGGTATTTTTTAATCTTTTATACTTACTGCGGTTTCTTTTTGGTTGCTTACGAATTGTCGCTCAATCACATATACATATATGCACAATCGTTCCGCACCGTAATCGGCTCAAAAATAAACTTGCATTAAGTATAAATTAAATTTGAATACTTACTTATATAACATTTATATTATTTTTTTGCTTTATGCACTATTTAAAATATCTTAATTCTCTTATTGTTTTATCTGTTATTATACTTTCAACCTCATGCGCACACAATAGGAGGAGCAACGGACTCTGGACCAAAGTCGAAGGTATTGTATGGAATACGACTTACCATATAACATACGACGGTCCAGAAATATTGAAAGACAGCATAATTGCAACTTTAAACAGGGTTGGGAAATCGCTCTCTTGTTTTGACTCCACATCACTTGTTTCCAAAGTCAATATGCATGACTCCACACACGTTGACACTGATTTCATACGAGTCTATGTTATGTCCCGAAAAATTAATAAGCTTACGGCAGGCGCATTTGATCCGACATTATCTCCTCTTATCAATGCTTGGGGATTCGGGACCGGCCACAGACCGACCAACGACACACTACACATCGATTCCCTTCTTGAAATAACAGGAATTTCCCAAACGCGCCTATATAAGGATGCTCTGATTAAAGATAAACCGGAAATAAAATTTAATTTCTCAGCTATTGCCAAAGGATATGGATGCGATGCAATCGGAGAGATGTTCGAACACGAAGGTGTGAAAAACTATCTGATTGAGATAGGAGGAGAAATTCTTGCGAAAGGGAGAAATCCGGAAAGCGGCAATTGGAAAATATCGATAGACAAACCAATATCGGGGAACAAAGCCTTGGAACATCATCCCCAGATGGTTATATCATTCACAGATATGGGAATGGCGACATCCGGGAATTACAGAAACACCCAATCTATAAAGGGCAGTACATACGGACATACCATTTCATCAAAGACCGGACGGCCGATTCAAACAGATATTCTCAGTGCAACCGTATTGTCAAAGACAGCGATGGAGGCAGATGGTCTGGCAACAGCATTCATGGCTATGGGCAAAGCAAACGCCGTTAAACTAATTGAAAAAATGAACATGAATGCAATGCTGATATTATCAGATTCATCTATATGGTACTCAAAAGAATTCGAAAAATTAATTATTAAAAAACGATAGCCACATCAAATGAATATTGTTTATATAATACTGATAATCACACTATTTACGACTTTAATTATTACTTTTTTTATCCTTAAGAGTCAACAATCCAGAATAGAGATCAATCTTGAAGAAATACGCACTCTATCACACGCGATTGAAGAGATGCGCAAAAGCAACGATATGATGAGTGACCGATTCAAAGTATTAGCTAACGATTCACTTGACCGCAATGCCAGTTATTTAAAGGAATCTACTACAAGCGAACTTGAGAAGCTGCTTTCTCCGCTCAAAATCCGCATTGAAGATTTCAACAATATAATGCAGAAATCATATACCGACGCATCGGCCTCACGCAAATCACTGTCAGATCAACTTGAACACCTTACACGACTAAACCTTACTATAGGCGAAGACGCCAGGAATTTGTCTTCCGCCCTTAGAGGCAACAACAGGATACAAGGGAAGTGGGGAGAAACCGTTTTAGAAAAAATGCTTGAAAATGCCGGTTTTATTCGAGGAATAAATTTTGACACACAAGTAACACAAAATTCAGAAGGCTCTGCCCTACATGATGAATCAGGCTCAAGACTCCGGCCCGACATAATTATTCATCTTCCCCAAAAACGAGAAATAGTAATTGATGCAAAAACATCTCTTTCCTCATATCTTGAATTCTGTGAGGCTGACAACTCTTTAAAACGACAGGAGGCAACCAGAAAGCATGTTGCCTCAATAAAGAGGCATATTGATGAGCTTTCTGCCAAAAACTATTCTAAATCAATTAACAATTCACTTGAACAGGTGCTTTTGTTTATACCAAACGACGGAGCTCTGATCCTGGCAACAGATGCTGATTCCAACCTGATAGACTATGCATCTGAAAGAAAGGTGACGCTTGTATCTCCGTCCCAATTAACTGGCATTCTGATGATAGTTAACCAACTTTGGAGGAGAGAGAGCCAAGACAGGAATGCCGCTGAAATTGCAAGGCTTGGAGGGCTACTATACGATTCAATTGTCTCTTTTGTAAAGGATATGCGTTCTGTAGAAGATTACTTAAAAAAAGCTGGCAACAGCTATGATTCGGCATTTTCCAGACTAACTTCCGGACAACGTTCAATCATAGCACGCGCAGAACGTCTTAAGAATTTGGGATCCAAAACAAGCAGAAATCTCCCCAGCGATATAATATCGTCCGAAAGTGATATTGCTTCTTAACGTAATAATTTTGGTGCTTTAAAGAATAGTCCGAAATTTATTCCAACATTCCAGTTTTTACTCGGATATGAAAGATAATTACAATAAACGGACAGACTTGCAAAAGGGAAATTATATACCGCTGCCACTTCTCCTATAAAACGCACCTTTTTAAACCATCCATTATAACGTATTCCGTCTCCATATTTTTCAAGATGCCTGATTGGTGAATACACATAAAAGTCTCCTCTAAGTTGCAATCGTTTAACCGGGCTCCATATTGGAATCACACCTGCTGCCAGATAGTTGTCCGAACGAAATGCTTCATTGAACAGACTCTGTGTAGAGGGAGTAGGAGCAAAGGCCGGAGAATGAATCACCGTTGATGTATAATCATACTGAAGATGCTGAAATGTGGCAAGAGCATTTGCCATCGCTCCAAGGCTTATACATTTGCCTAATTTGAAATATTTTGTCCAGTACCCTTCAACGGATGCGCTAGGCCTGCCATGATACGAAGTTCTTAACGACTTATCCCCGTGAGGAGTGAACCGTGAGGATTCATAACTGAGCAAAACATCTGTAAACCATTTCTCACCCTCTGAAGGATACATATTTTCATTTAAAGAATTCGCTGCCATTCCACATTTTATTGCTCCAATATGATATTGCATTTTATCTTTTCCAGTCTGCGCATAATCGGTTATATTTGTAGGGTAATACGAATCCGACATGTATCCATATGCCATATTGGCATAAAACTTCATTCTATGACCGACTGCCCTTTCATATCCAATTCTTATAAAATTATCGCATTCAGTTATAAACGTGGGGCTTGATTTTTCAAAAAACAATAATTGTGATTCGTAAAATTTTTGTTTACTTAATACGCCCTCAAATCTAAAATACGAAGGGACAGATGAACGAATATTGAATCTTGCACTTAACATTCCTGCCATATACGACTGTCCAATCCATGCTCCCAGCTTCACATCAAGAGCGTTATAACCAAGCTTATGATACCCAAGGCCAAGATAAAGCATACTGTTCGCAGACGATGTAATCCATCCGCCAAAACCCATAGACCATGGCTTTTTGGGTGTTGCCTCAAGAAGCAATGTGTTGTTCTTATTATTATTTCCAAGAATTGCCTGTGGTAGTAAATCAGAAAGAGTGCCGTCCGTGACAGCCTCATAATATGAATTCTCTACCTGAGTCATATCTATCTGCTCATGTTTGCCACGGCTAAAAAGATATTGCATGAAACGCACCTGACCAGGATCAGACAATCCAGTCACTTCAACTTTATCAAACTTCACATCAGGTGTATTCCGGGCAAACCTGTTTCTTTTTTCATTGACATTCTGTAAAGTCTCTCGCGCAGATATCCTCTTCTTAATAGAATCAACCATCTCCATGCCGGTTTTATAACCAATCTGATAAATAGTCTCGGCCTTGGCAAAGTCCAATACACCGAAATTTAATACGGGAACCTGAATCTTTATACCGTTTTTTGAGGGAACAGAATAATCATTGTTCTGAATAATCATATCTTCAAGCTGACTATATACATTCCCTTCCTGTGGTTTTTTATCAGGACCTGATACAGAGACCCCAATAATAAAATCCGGATTAAAATCCTTTTGCATTACATCAACAGGGAAATTATCATATATTCCGCCATCATACACAAGCACACCGTCCATCTTTATAGGTTTGAATACAAGAGGGAAACTCATAGACGCACGCACTGCATCTCCCAATGACCCCTTAGACAATACAATTTTATGTTTATTATAAACATCACTTGTAACACACCTAAACGGAACAAAAAGATTATTGAAATTTTCTCTACACTGGGCTGTATAGGGCACATAGAGTTTTAGAAATTCAATATTCATGGGCAACGGACTGATAAGGTTTGTCGGCAATATATTGTTTCCCCCGTTTTTATTGATATCTGCATTTAAAGAAAACCATTCCGGTGTCTGATGGGAAGATTCGACATAGAAAGTATGTGTCGGATTTATAGTACCTGAACTCCAATCAAAAAAATCAGGTGCCGTAAAAAACTCAATCATCTTGGCGGGAGACCAACCACAAGAATATAAACTGCCCACGATCGCACCCATTGATGTCCCCGTAACATAATCAATCGGGATATCATTATCCTCCAATGCCTTTATAACACCGACATGGGCAATGCCTTTTGCTCCACCTCCACTTAGTACCAAGCCAATCGTTTGTCTTGATTCTTCACCAGCTTCAACACGTTGTCCGAATAGATTCAGACATGAAATAACAGTTATGGCAATAGCCACCAACAAACCTGACAAATTTGAGTGATTCATAGTGAAAACAATTAGTATAAGTAAGTATTCAAATTTAAACGATAGTGGGTGTTTTAAAATCTTTTATACTTATTGCGATTTCTTTTTGGACACTTACTTAATGCAATCTGGATTAAATGTATAACAAATAGAATCCCTGATAGTTTGAAGCACCTGTTTAACAAAATCACAATGTTGCAAAACAAAATAATTGTTTGCAATAAATAAGAGAATGTTTGAATTTAACACGAATTATAATTTAAGAATATATTTGAGATTCTTTTTCATCCACCCGAAGGATCTTTTCAGTGAATGAAAGTTAAATCCAAACACTCTCTAAAAAAAAACACCGAATCAGCATTGATTCAGTGTCTTTTATATTAGTTAATATAACCTGTGCGTGTGTAAACCTTTACATATCAGATTTTATACATTTTGAATGATATCTGAATGATACAGCCCGTTATCTTCACCTTGTCTAAAGTGTCTTTAATAAGATTCTACTCGTCAAGCGTCTTGTAAATTTGACTTGAATCCGAAACTTTCCGTCTGACCTGGCCATTTGAATCAAGCACTCGCCCGTCGCCATAGTCTTCCATTATATCAAGATTCTCACCTGACGATGTCTGGATGCTCGTATGATTTGCAGAACTAGATCCTCGGGAATTTGACACAGTATCAAAGAATCCCTGCGGATCTGACAGAAAGCCCATAACAGCCGCATAACCAAAGAATACCAGACCAATGGCAGTCTTGAACGACAATATTATTACCATGAACATTGAAAAGAACAACGGCAAGAGGATAATATACAGAACAGACTTCCAATATCTTTTGGTCTTAGTTGCATCTATAATAACAAATATCGATTCAACCGTCTGGACGATAATCATAATCCATAACACAACATCTACCATTTCTTTCCACAGAATCATACACAGAACCATTACAAAGCCGAGCATTGCGAGAAGTGCCAGATTTCCTTTTGTCTGATCAATTGCCTTACCTCTGAATTTAATACCCGGAATATCCTCGAATGGCGTTAAATTGGAAAACAACGAAGGCATCACTTTCCACTGCAACAGCAATGTGAGCACGGATAATATGACAATTATGAAGTTAAATGCAATTTCCCAGAATCCGTGACCTATCAGTTTGGTCGGATCCGGATTACAAACGCATCCAAGAACTATTTCAATTATAAAGGATACAACAAAAGTCAGCCATAACAAAATATACATAACATTGACCAGACTTCTTTTTCTTGCGACTCTGTGAGATAACAACCGCCATAATATCATCATTATAATACCGGTGCCAGCCAATGCAATATATAGAGGTTTTACCAAATCCTGATAATCTCTACGAAACATAGACAGGAACTCATCTGTCAGCGCCAATTTTCCTATTACCGGAGAGCCTGCATTTGTCAGTTCCTCGCCAAACGTGTATGCTCGCGTAAGGTGTGTATCATACCCGTTCATCGAAGCGCGTTGCACCATACGTACAGAGCGTGGACGAATCACTCTTGTCTCTACCCAACCAGTTACTGAATCACTCAATGTGACACGAGTGTATTTCTCTGAATATGCGACACGCTCTATATCAGCAAGCATCACCTCTGTACCGGCATTCACCTGAAATGATGAAGTATCTTTATTATCGTTTAAAACACTGTCACCTTCCGGTCTTGAGTAAAAGACATCAACGGGACCTGTATATGTGTCGTAAAGGAAATAGTGAGTATAACTTTTAACGGTATGCTCACACCCCGCCATAATAATGAGCGCCAAGACACATATGGAAAACAGAACTATTCTTTTCATTAATTCTACCGACAATAAAAACAATTAATCCGATAATCCGACGATAAGACAAATATACAATAAACCGATAAAGCACACAATCGGTACTTTATCGGTTACATTACATTTTTATATAAGAATCTTTAAATCCCAAGAAATATAACACACCATCAATTCCAATGGTTGA
The DNA here is from genome assembly GCA_948788915.1 of uncultured Muribaculaceae bacterium. GTDB lineage: Bacteria > Bacteroidota > Bacteroidia > Bacteroidales > Muribaculaceae > Lepagella. Next base: position 20,492 of record CAQFOZ010000029.1, read on the forward strand.
AATGCTTTGTTGCGCTTCAGCCTTGACTTTTGGTTTTGCGTGAAAAGCAATACCGAGACCAGCTTCAGAAAGCATCGGAAGATCGTTTGCGCCATCTCCGACTGCGATAGTCTGTGCAATATTTATATTTTCTACCTGAGCAAGCAGACGGAGCAATTCCTTCTTTCTTGTTCCATCTACAATATCACCGACATAACGTCCGGTGAGCTTTCCATCCTCTCCTACTTCAAGTTCATTGGCATAAACATAATCGAATCCAAAACGTTGTTTAAGGTAATTCCCGAAATAGGTGAATCCTCCTGAAAGAATTGCTGTTTTATATCCGGAGCGCTTAAGAACCTCCATCAAGCGCTCAACCCCCTCTGTAATCGGTAGATTTTCCGCAATTTCCTTCATTACAGAAACATCTAGACCTTTCAGCAACGCAACGCGACGTGTGAAACTCTCCTTAAAATCTATTTCACCACGCATCGCAGATTCTGTTATTCTTCTCACCTCTTCACCAACCCCGGCACGGTCTGCAAGTTCGTCGATAACTTCGGTACGGATCAAAGTTGAATCCATATCAAAACAGATCAGTCTTCTGCTTCGACGATACATTGTGTCTTCCTGCAAAGATATATCAAAATTTAGATCAGATGCAAGTTTCATAAAATCACTCTGCATCTTTTCCCGATTTTCTATAGTACCTCTGACTGAAAACTCTATGCACCCCTTGGCCAGCGGCTGTACACTTTCGTCCAAAGGCATTCTACCGGTCAAACGTGTAATGATCTCTATATTCAGTCCCTGATCAGTTATTATGCTTGCCACAGCGGCAATCTGCTGAGCAGTAATTTTTCTTCCAAGCAGGGTAATAATATACCTGTTCTTTCCTTGACGGCCCACCCAATTGTTGTATTCCTCTTCACTTATCACATTGAACTGGACATGTACATTCAGTTCATTGGTCACAAAGAGTAATTCCTTAAGAATTTCGCCACTGCTTCTGGAATCGGTTTTAAACAATATACCCATTGACAACGTATGATGGATATCAGCTTGACCGATATCAAGGATAACTGCGTTATGACGCGCCAGAATACCTGTAAGACTTGCAGTAATTCCACTCTTATCCGGTCCTGATATATTTATCAGGATCAGTTCACTTTTGTTTTCCTTCATTATTCATACGGATTCAATTACCGGGCATCAAGAATTGAGATTTTCTCCTCAATCTGAGAAATCTCCTCTTTGAGTTTCTTAATTTTATTCTCCATATCGCGCAACAATGAATTGCCGGCACTGGATTTAATATTAAAAAATCCGAGATTATTCTCTATTGTTTTCAAATCATTTTTTCTTCCTTCGAGTGCCCGTACAAGTTTATCGCGTTCTTTATCAAGACCATTACCTTTCAATGAAGAAACACGTTCACGGAAATTTGAGATACGTTGTTTGTTTTCTCGGGAATTGTATGTATTATACAAGGTATCACATATCTCCCTGTATTCTCCGTATAACTTATCTTTTACCTTATAGGGAACAAAACCTATATTCTGCCACTCAGCCTGAAGATCCTTGACCTTTCCTAACACTTCTGCCCGGACACCATCCAAAGGCAGCTCTTTTAATTGTGAAATAATCTGTTGCTTAGCTGAAAGGTTTGCAGACTCTTCATTTCTTTTGGATGCATTTATTTTCTTACGTTCATCAAAGAAATAATTGCATGCTGTCTGGAAACGCAACCATATCTCATCACTGTTTTTACGAGCCACACTTCCAATATTCTTCCATTCCGCCTGAAGTTTTATAACTTCATTAGTCGCTTTGTGAATATCATCCGTTTCTTTCATGGACTCCACTTTCTCACACAAAGCCACTTTCTTAGCCAGATTTGCGGCAAACTCATCCTTCGTTTTTTGGAAATACTCAGTTTTTGCGGCAAAGAAAGTGTCACACGCCTGTCGGAATCGAGAATAAAGAGCATTATTAATCTTTTTGGAAGCAAATCCAAACTCTTTCCATTTTTTCTGCAGATCAATTACCTTTTCTGTTGCCTCAGTCCATGCATTAAATGTATTTATTGCAGACAGATCCATAGACTCAAGCTCAACGCAAAGAGCCGTCTTCGCCTCTTCATTTGCAAGTTCATCAGCCTTGCGTTTCTCAAAGAATTCCTGATGGCGTTTATTGATTACTGTAGACGCGTCCTTAAATTCATTCCATATCTCTTCTCGCAATTCCTTTGCAACGGGTCCTATGTTGCGCCATTCATCATGTAGAGACTGCAACATCCGGAACGCAGAAACCGGATCTGTCATAGTCTCCAGGTTCCGGGCTTCCACAATCAAGTTTTTCTTTGCCTCAAGATTCTTTTTAAAATCAAGATCTCGTAATTCTTTATTCATTTTCAGATGATCGTAAAACTGCTCCACAGTCACCTGAAAATCTTTCCATATTTCAGTCTCTGCAGTCGCCGGGATATCATTCACGGATTTAAATGCCTGCTGCAACTCCTGGAATTCTTGAAAACGTGTATTAACATTATCTATATCCTCGGAAATAGATTTCATTTCATTTAGAACAGCCTGCTTTTTAGCAAGATTTTCTTTGCGTTCTATTTCCTGAGCTTCAAGATATGTCGCGCGTCTGGTTTTAAACTCTGAATATAATTCCTTAAATTCTGCTTCTGACGCATCCGCCTGTGAAGAGAATTCCTGAGGATTACCACCATTCTCTACAAACTCATTAACCTCTTCCAGGGTTTCCTTACTTCTGATATTAAAGAACGCCTGCTTGATCACCGAAACCTCTTTATGTGCATCCATACGGTTTTCAGACAATATTTCTCGCAATGCAGATACAAGTTCATCCTTTGTCATGACATGGTAATTGATTCGCCTTGGTTCTTCCAAGTCAGCATCATCAATAGAAAGATTCTGCGATATCGCAACATCTGAAACTTCACCAGGATTATCTGAAATTTCAGATAAATCTTCGGAGGGAGATGATGTTGTCTCACAAATATCTTCAGTTGTACAATTTGAATTGTCGATTACTGTGTCTGCAATTGTTTCTTCCGCATTATCTGCGGTAGCGGGATTCAGAGGTTCCTCAGGGAACTTCTTCTCAAGATCGTTCATATCAGTTAATTGTTGTTTGTTGATATTAATATCAGACCAGATACTAAATATTATATATCTAAAGTCAGTCAAAGATATATAATTAATTTAATATCACAAAATTTGATTTTTAATTTAGATTACTTAAGCACTTTTGTAGAGATTATTTTTATATCCTGTTTCGGGCGGTCGGCTCTGCCGGTCTCTGCATGCTGTATTTTTTCAACCACATCCATTCCTTTCACTACTTCTCCAAACACGGTATACTGTCCGTCAAGATGGGGAGTTCCTCCAATTGTCGTATAATCCCTGCGCAACTCCTCCGGCATCGGCCCATCCTTGACATTATTCTCTGTTTCTTTAATCAGCACATCGCGATAGGCATCAAGTGCTACTTTGTCTCCCGAAGCCTGGAGTTCACGAATCTTACTTTCATTTTTACGACAAAGCGCGTTGAAATATGCCTGCCGTTTATTCATTGTCAACTTGTGCGCCATTTCATCAAGCTGCCGGCCGGTGTATTTATCACCGGTCACAATATAGAATTGCGAACCGGAACTTCTTCTTTCGGGATTGAAACTATCTCCTGTCCGCGCCGCCGCAAGAGCACCATATTTATGATAATGTTTTGGATAATCTATTTCAGCCTCTATCGTATATCCGGGATCACCGCTTCCAAGCATTGCCGTTGAATCAGCGTTAACAGATTTCGGATCTCCAGCCTGGACCATGAAATCCTTTATAACACGATGAAACAACACACCGTCATAAAATTTATCATTGACAAGTTTTAAGAAATTATCCCGATGTTTTGGTGTGTCATCATAAAGTTTCACATCTATATCACCAAGAGTTGTCTTGATCTCAACGACAGGCCCCGATGGAGTTCCCGTCTGAGCCTGAACAGCATTATTTGTCATTATTAAAATACAGATTATTATAATTATTAACTTTTTCATATCAGGAATATGTTAAATAAGTATTCAAATTTAAACGATAGTAAGTGTATTTTTATCTTTTATACTTACTTAGCGCTTTAAAATATGTATTATTAAAACGTTCCTGTTGGAAAAATTCTTTTATATATCCTTCTGAAATTATTGTCCGATTCACACAACTCAACCGATCTTTCTTTATAATCTTCTCCCCACAGAGCCTGCAGCAACGAACCGATATATTTCCTATCCCGGTCCCTGTCTATCGCAGATTCAACAAGCGGAGCTATCCATTGGTGATACTTCTCATCATTCACGGCATAAAGATATCTTGCAGTGCTACATAAAAACTGTCCTGACATGTCGGTCTGCTTCAATTTTTCAACAGCCTCCGAAATATCAAAATTATCAGATTCGGCATTGTCAACTATATGTTCGTAACATTCCATAGCAGCCTGATCCGCACTTTTAGTATTCTCGTCTGACATAATCTATCTAACTTTCAGGATTGTTAATAATGCAAATTTACAAATAATTTTTCTTAATTTTGCGATATGGAAAAATTTGTGATTGTTATCGGGCGCCAATATGGAGCTGGAGGACGCAGGCTCGGCAAGCGTCTTGCCAAAGAACTGCATGTATCATATTACGACAAAGAACTACTTTCGGAGGCAGCCTCATCCATGGGATATACTACTGAAATATTTACAAATAAGGATGAAAAACGTCCCTCTTTTCTACGCTCCCTGCTCTCTTTCACTTATGGCAACATGAACGACACATCAAATCCGGATACATTGTCTGATGAAAATATCTATCGACTGCAAAGTGATGTTATTTCAAAGATCGCGGAAAGAGAATCCTGTATAATTGTAGGAAGAACCGCCGATTATATTTTACGTAACCATCCGCATCTAATCAGCATATTCATTCATGCTCCTGAAAACCACCGCACAAAGGCACTTGTAGAAAGGAATGAAGCTGATACATTGGAGACTGCAGCCTCAATGATTCACAAAAAAGACAACTCCAGAGAGAGCTATTACAATTTTTTCACAAACCGGCACTGGGGGAAAGCAGACAACTATGATTTCAGTTTTGACTCTTCCAAAATATCTGAAGATAGTATTGTAACCTTAATTCTTAATATTTTAAACCAATAGGCTCAAAGTTATTTAACAATGATCTAAATTACTACAGAGCTATGATCCTCCGGTATATCATACGACTTGGGGACGTTGTATTCACCCAACCGTCTGGTACAGCCCAAACGCGGGGAGAGTCCACAAAAATAACTCTCAAAATTCCTCGAAAATAAATTTAAACAGTTTCTAAACTATTTCCCGTCATATTTATTATAACAATATAAAAGATTGACCAGTCTCTATTGTTATATTTACACAATTGTATCTCATTAGTATATCATTGATAAGTATGACATCGAAATTATTTAATGTATTGATTAGTCAACGCATCTTTTTGT
>CAQFOZ010000030.1 GCA_948788915.1 uncultured Muribaculaceae bacterium
TCGTGCCAAATCGGTCAACGAAATATAATCATCCCCATTGACGGCGATAATTGTAATATTGGTATTTTGAACTGTAATCTTTGCCATTGTTTCAGATATGGCGTATATGCCAATATGCAAAGTTATACATTTTCGCTGACATACAGCGTATTCCCTTGAATTTTAGAGCCTCTTTGCTTTTAATTTTAAATCATAAAATATCTATCAACTGTTAAGAAACTGTTTATAAAAGTGTGATAGAATTAAACTTCTATTCATCCGGCAGTTGATAAGTTTGCTCCTCACCGCGTCAGCCCTGTGGCCGCCGGTTGGGGATTTGCCTTCTCTGTGTGTCAGAGCTGTACCCTACGGTTGGGAATGCGACTTGTCTCAAGTCGCGCAGAATCCTCCTTTCTGTCTGTCTCCGGGTGATTATCCCCCCCCCGCCGCGACCGAGCAATCCGTGAGACATCCGCTCCCATCCGTGCCTTTACGAAAAATGCGGGCATTTTTTGTAAACAGTGATTCAACGTCCCCTCCGGAATAATAATCCGCGCCTTCATCCGTTCCTTTCCGTGCCCTTATCAAGCGCATCAATGCGCTTGATATCCGCGATTCTTAGATGAAAACCTGTAATCACTATTATCGAATCTCCCCAGCTCTGTTAGGAGGTTGGTTTGTCCCCAAACCAACAATAAAATCCTCACGTGTAAGATTGACCGGGCCAGATAACACTTCCCGTGATTTTCCGTATTCATCTCACCAGCTATACACATGCATTTCCCATTTTAAGTAAGTATAAAAAATTAAAACGCACTTACTATCGTTTAAATTTGAATACTTACTTACACTTTAATTTTTCTTAACTGATAGCAGAGATTTGTTTTCAAATTGTATTTTCTGCGGAAATATGCTATTTTTGTAGTATTAAGTAAGTATAAAAGATTAAAATACACTTACTAAGTAGTTGAGATATATTAATGAACATATAAAAACGAAGAGTTTTTTTTGAGTCGATTCTGGCGCGGAGCAAAGGAGCATATACTTATATGTGACTGAACGACAAGCCGAAAGTAACTAAAAAGATCAAGTTTTATAGTTTAAGAAACTGTTTAAATTTATTTTCGAGGAATTTTGAGAGTAATTTTTGAGATGGTTCCGCGAGTTGAGAAGGGAGAAACCTATCGGTTTTGACCGCCGAAACTTGGCGGAAACAGCCAGAAAGAACCTCAAAATTACCGAAAGAACTATTATATAAAAAATTTCGTAATAAATTTAAACAGTTTCTAAGATTAAAACAATACATATATCGCTTAATTTTTCTCAACTACTTATCCATAAATTGATTTATGCAAAATGATATATCTGCAGATTGAGGAATTGACAAAGTCGTTCGGTGACCGTATCCTGTTTGAGGATGTGTCGCTGGGTGTGTTTCAGGGAGACAAGATAGGGATTGTGGCTCCTAACGGAGTCGGTAAAACCACTTTCCTTAATATACTGGCGGGAAGGGAGGATTATGACAGTGGAAAAGTCACATTCCGCAACGGTATCCGCGTCGGTTATCTGGAACAGCTCCCACCTTTTGATCCGGATATGAATGCACTCGACTATGCCTCCCTTGACGTGAAGAACAATGAAGAGGGGAATGGGGTGGATCTTGCCCGTCAGCTCCTTACGCAGTTCCATATAACGGATTTTGAAACTCCGATGGGACGGATGTCAGGAGGTCAGACCAAACGTGTCGCTTTGGCGAGAGTCCTGTTGTCCAAGCCGGAACTGCTTATTCTTGATGAGCCTACCAACCATCTTGACATAGATATGATAGAATGGCTGGAGAACTATTTCATGCGTCAGAAGATTACGTTGCTGATGGTGACCCACGACCGTTATTTCCTTGATAAGGTCTGCAATAAGATAATTGAATTTGACAGGGGACACCTGTACTCTTATGATGGTAATTACGACTACTATCTCACAAAGCGCGAAGAGCGTCACGAGATGATGAGTGCAGAACTTGCCAAGGTGAAGAATCTTCTGCGCACGGAACTTGAATGGATGCGTCGTCAGCCGCAGGCACGGGGCTCTAAAGCAAAATATCGTATCGACAATTTTCACGATCTGGAGAAACGAAGTCACGTGAATCTCAACGAACGTAATGTTTCGTTGAATGTGAAATCATCTTATATCGGTTCAAAGATTTTTGAGGCAAAAAATGTAAGCAAGTCTTTCGGAGATAAAAAGATTCTGGATAACTGGAACTATACCTTTGCCCGTTATGAGAAGGTAGGTATTGTTGGCGATAACGGTACCGGAAAATCCACTTTTATAAAACTGTTGTTGGGCCTGTTGCCACCGGACAAGGGCGGCTTTGATATAGGGGAGACAGTCAAATGGGGCTATTACAGCCAGGAAGGTATGACTGATTTCGACGAGAGGAAGAAGGTGATAGATGCCGTTCGCGAGATTGCGGAGGTGGTGCAGATTGACGAGAAAACAAGGCTTACGGCTTCTCAGTTCTTGTCACACTTCCTGTTTACTCCTGAGACCCAGCAGAAGTATATCCATAAACTCAGCGGAGGTGAACGCCGCAGATTATATCTGGCTACCGTGCTAATGCGTTCTCCGAACTTCCTTATTCTTGATGAACCGACTAACGATCTGGATATAATGACATTGGCGGTGCTTGAGGATTATCTTGTGAATTTCAAGGGATGCGTCATAGTGGTCAGTCACGACAGGTTCTTCCTTGACCGGATTGTAGATCATCTTTTTGTGTTCAAGGGTGACGGAGTTGTAAGAGATTTCCCGGGCGATTATTCCACTTATCGTCATTGCGTGGCTGAGGAGGAACGTGAGAGGCGCGAGGCTCAAAAGGTTGCCGCTAAGAATAACACAACCGCTTCCAAGCCCGTATGGCGTAAACAGGAGTCTGTTCGCAAGCTTACATTCAAGGAGAAACGGGAAATGGAGGTTTTGGAGAAAGAACTTAATGAACTTAACTCGGAACGCAAAGAGATAGAGGCTCTTCTCTCTTCCGGTACTGCTGATACTGCAGCCATAACAGCTGCTTCCAAAAGGATTGGTGAATTGATCGAAACTATCGACGAAAAGGAGATGCGACTTCTTGAACTGATGGAAATTGATTCCTGACCTATACTTATTAATAAAAAAACTCATTTTAACATTCTGAAGATGTTCAAAGGAGTCCAGTGTTAAATACTTTAATTTTTTTTCTTTATGAAGCATCTTTTAATTTCGGGGATGTTGCTGGCTACGGTATTTTCAGGAAATGCCGCGCTATCTCCATCCTTCTGCTGGACGGATGCCGGATTGGGTACTGCCCTTGCAATGATGGAGAAAGCAGTATATGCTCCTCCTCAGTCTCCTGATCAGCTCAGTACTGTAAGTATCAATCTCGGCAACACTGCGGTTCTAAGCTCAATGCCGGTTGTCACTTCAGCCGGTGAAAAAGCGAAGTCCGTAACATCAATGAACGATTTGACCGGGACTTATGTAATGACCTCGCTGTCTTGTGTCGGTTATGGCACACCCGGACGCGAGGTCTCTGTATCTGTCGTGCCTGGAACAGACTCTATCGCTATATCCGGCTTTTGGAGCGCGGGAATGACGGTAAAGGCAAAAGTGGATATATACTCTATGTCGGTAACAATTCCCTCTCAGTATCTTTATACGCATACTACATACGGAAAGATGGATCTCAGTGCCGTTACTAACAACGGTGTGCCTTTGCGTAACGATCCTATCAAAGGTTCAATTAACTCTGACGGTACCATCTCTTTTGAAACCTGGTGGTGTGTGGCTGTAAACGAGGGTGAACAGAAAGATGAGATTGTGGATGCAAACCGCAGTACACTTCTGGAACGGCCAAATGCCACAATGACTTATACACCCGCCGGTTCTTCTGCTCTTACTTTTGCGGTTGTTGCTTCTCAGACAAGCTCAAATATTGTGCGCGTTAAGAACTTCGCAAACAGAGGTGCTACAATTGAGATTTCACTTACCGGTGATCGGGGTGGCAGCATCTCTTCGCAGACTGCTTATATTAATAATCAAGGCACATGGGTGACTATCGGCACCCCTACTTTAAACGATACCGGTCAGCTGGTAAGTTATACTCCTGCTATCACGCTTAATACTGCCGCAGCGTCTGATAATCGCACTATCTCATGGGGGAACTGGGCTATCTATCTCCCGAATAAGAGCTATTCCGGTCTGTTGACTTCCGCTACTGTTACCACCGATTTTGATATCACTTATCCTCCGGAGGCTTCCGCAACATTGGCCGGTACCGGAACTGAGGAGGACCCGTATAAGATTTCCTCTCTCGCTGACATTATTCTTCTGGCGCAGATGGTGAATACGGATCCGGACCGTTCCGGAGTCATATCTTCTTCGACTCAGACTGTTAACTATGCAAAGTCTCAACTCGGGAAGTTTTTCCGCTTGACCGCTGATATAGATATGAGCGGATATCGTGCTAATCCTATCGGATGGGATGTGATACATCAGTTCTGTGGAACATTTGACGGTGACGGTCATACCATTACCGGCTTAAATGTGGAGGCTCCGGGCTTCGCGGCCTTGTTTGGTATGGTTGACACGGAGGGTGTCATCAAGAATCTGATACTTGATTCCCCGGTTATAAAATCTACATCAAGCTATTATGCTGCTGGTATAGCCGCTTACTCTGAAGGTCTGATAGAGAAATGTCAGGTTAAGAATCCTAAGATTGATCAACAAGGTCAGGTGGCTGGCGGCATTGTTGGTGTCGGTCGTAATGTGAATGACTGTCATGTGATGGGAGCGAACGTGTATGCCCGTTATGGCTTCGCGGCCGGTGTCGCAGGGCAGATAAACGGCACTATCTCCAACTCTTCGGCTACAGACTCATACATTGCAGGTTCATCTTCTGCTTCCGCCGATCCTCGTCTTAACGGAGGCTCACCTATCGGAGGCGTCATCGGCTCTCTGTTTAAAGGTACAGCCACCGGATGCTGGTTCTCCGGTATGGTTGACGGTTATTCTCTCGGCATATCTGTCTATTCGGGTGGTATTGCCGGAATTAATCATCTCGGACTGGTTGACCGTTGCTTCATTGCCGGTACGGTCTTGGGCACGGGTTCCGGATCTGTGAACGGCGGTATAGTTGGATTCTGTTCCGGACGGGTGACTAATTCTTATTCTTCAGGTGTTGTTGATTGTGTAAGCAGTTATTACACGGGCGGTATTACAGGTCGTCTTGCTCTTGCCGACACAACATCTCCTGAACCGGAAGTTACTAACTGTTACACAACCGTACAACTCCGGGCAGAGGCTTTTCAGTATAACCCCGAAGCGGAGATGCGCGAAACCATCGGTCGAATCTGGGCCGGAACTAATCCAAAAATTGAAAATGTATATTTCGATAATCAGGTTGTGAATTTCCGTTCCGTGCGAGGTGGACTGACTAATGCGCAGCTTACCGACGGCACACCGATCAATGGTCTTGATGCAACTGTGTGGACTTACACAAAAGATGCTTATCCGCGTCTAACTGTGTCTGCTTCCTCTTCTGCCGCACAACTAAGTGCATCCGCTGTGTTGATGCCTGTGGCTACAACAACATTTGCAAATGTAAACGCTGATTTGAAACTTTCTCCTTTGGGCGATACAAAATTCTCTTTGCTAAAGGACGGTAAGACAGGTGATTCCGGTCACTTCTGTTCAATAAAAGACAACACTTTGGTCATCAATACCGAGTATAAGATGGGTAATGATACATTGGTTGCCGATAACGGAAACTCCCGTCTGTATTATTATCTTAAGATTGCTCCTAAATTCCTTGAGGGTGAGGGAACTGCGGAAGCTCCATATCTCCTGAAATCAAAAGCGGACATTCTCGCTCTGGCAACTGCTACCTCGGAGAAGCAACTTACTTTTGCCAACACATACTTTGCATTTGTAAATGACATTGATATGGAGAATGATCCTGAATTCAAGGGGATAAGTTTCAGTACAAGCACCTCTCTCCGGTTTGCCGGTGTAATTGACGGACAAGGCTATTCGCTTCATAATCTTAATCTTAACTTCGTTAAATGGACTACGCCTCCAACCGAAACAACCCTTGGTGTCCTCGATCCTTCAAATTCAACAAGTTACGTTGGTTTTGTGAGTAAATTAGGTGCTACAGGCGTAGTTAAAAATCTTACAATTGCCTCCGACTGCTCGATTCAAGGCCTTGGTACTGTGGGTGGTATCGTCGGAACTTCGTATGGTCTTGTGGAGAACTGCCGCAACTATGCACCCGTCACAGGTATAGCATCAGGCGTCGGTGGTATTGCCGGTAAACTGGAGACCGGTTCCAAGGTAATCGGATGTTTCAATGCCGGACATATTGTTACAGGTTATCAGGGAGTTGCAGGTATCGCAGGTTCCGGAACAGCTTTTGAAATACGGGATTGTGCCAACACCGGTCTCATAGAATCGAAGCCGTTGTGTACTGCGCGCGATGAGAAATCCACTGTCCTGAAATACGCTGCGGGTATCGCCGGTAATGTAGGTGGTGTGTTCACTATCTCTAATTCAGTGGATTACGGTCATTCGTCTGCATGGGTTGGTTCTGTGGGAAGTATCTGTGGCCGCTCTTACGGTACACCGACATTGACAGGCAACCTTGCTTTAGGTACAGTGGAATGCAAGGATGTGGTGTCTATCGGCATGATGGCCGGAGAATTACCTGCCAATGTAAAATATTCGGACAACTTCTGGGATATGCAGATGCTTCCATGGAATGCGGCTGCATCTCAGCCTCATGACGGTGCAACCGGTATCAGCACAGCTGTACTTACTTCTGGTGAGGCTATAAAAGGCTTGATCGACAGTGTATGGTCTTATGCGAAAGGCCGTTATCCGGTGCCTGCTGCAATGGAGAATCTGGCTGAAATCAAAGCTGCGGCTGTCGCTTATTTCTCTCTTCCGGAGAATCAGACTGTAGGTGATCTAAGGGATAATGTGACTCTTCCCGTTACCGATAACCGTGTATGGACATTGGAACAGGGATCTGCATTCTCACTTAGTGATAATGTCCTTTCAGTGCCAAAAGCAACGAAAGATCTCCAGACCGGCTCCCTGAAGGTAGCTGTTAACGGAATATATTCCAAAACATTCAGTTTAAGTGTCTTGCCGGCAATGCCGTTTGACGGAGAGGGTACAGCAGAGCTTCCGTATCTGATTAACAATGCCAATGACTGGAACATGCTTGCTTCATATATGGAGTCAACAGGAGAATCGTTTGAAGGGAAGTATCTGAAGATCACAGCAGATATAGACTTTAAGGATGTCAAGGCGACAGCGGTGGCTGCAGATGGCAAGACCTCGTTCTGTGGTACGCTGGATGGTGATAATCATTCTCTGAAGAACATATCTTTGACCGGTTCGACACAGTATCTGGGCCTTATAGGTTCGGTAGGTGCAGAAGGATGCATTCGTAACCTTACTTTCCAGGGCACTGTCAATTCTACCGGTCTGAATGTCGGAGGTGTTGCCGGTAAGAGTGCCGGTTTGTTCGAGAATTGTGTGTCTGAAATGACTGTAACATCCAACAAGACATATGCTGCCGGTTTCGTCGGTCTTGCTACAGGAGGTGCATTCCGCAAGTGTACAAGCAAAGCTATAGTCAACACTTCAACAAGTAATGCCGGTGGCTTTGTAGGACAGGCTACAGGTCGCGAACAGTTTGACAATTGTGTGTTCGAGGGTACGATTGCAAGTACCTCAACCTCTACAAGTGCTCTTAATTATGGCGGTTTTGTAGGAAATGCATGGCCGTCAGATTTTACGGCATGTGTGAATAAGGGTAAGATAACATGTACATTGGATCGGGCAAATGGAATCGCCGGATTCATCGGCAATGCAAACGGGGCTGTCAACAACGGTATGTATACGTTCACAGACTGCTGTAATGAGGCCGATCTGACAGGCGGTTATAGTGTGGCTGGGTATGTTGCCGGTGCGGTTACTACTGCCGGAGCTGCAGCTATGAAATTTACCGGATGCGAAAACAAGGGTAAAATTACTACCACATATTCATCAACCAAGACAACGGGATTTGTTTGTATGGCTACTCCTGGCTCTGTATTTACAGATTGTGTCAATAGTGGTGAAATAGTTGCGGAAGGCGGTATGGCTGCCGGCATAGTTGCAACTACAGGTGGTACATTCAGTGCAACGAATTCATTGTCTCTGAATAATTGTTCGAATACTGCGGCAATATCTTCCAAGGGTAATAATGCCGGTGGTATTATTGCATCAGCCGGTAACTTTACTAACATGAACGGCTGTTACAATACAGGCGCGATAAAAGGTGCGTTGTATGTCGGTGGTTTGGTAGGCGCTCATGCGGCTGCTAACGGTACATTTGTCAACTGCTGGAATAGCGGTTCTGTGGATGCGACAGGAGGCCGTGTCGGTGGTTTGGCAGGATCAATGTCAGGTAATCCGGCAAAACAGGGAGATGTCCTCGTGAAAGGATGTTTCAATACTGCTTCGGTTGCCACTTCTTCGACATTGGGAGGCACATCTGTTACGACTGCTAATCCTTCAGGCTATGCTATAGGTGGCTTGGCAGGTTTCAGCTCCGGTCGTTTCGAAGATTCCTACAACATGGGTGAAGTGAAAGGTGTTTCCCGTATCGGAGGTCTTGTAGGAGATCCAGGTACTTATAAAAAGCTTTCTATGGAACACTGCTACAATGCCGGTAAGGTTATAGCACCTGCTGATACTTGTGGAGCTATAGTAGGTATAAACACTGATAACGGCAAACTGTGGACAGATGGATTGGTTACCAATACTTATTATCTGGCCGGCAGTTGTGCTTCCACACTACCGTTGCAGGGTAAGGAGGTTGATACAGCAGGATTGTGTGCTCTTTCACTTGGAGAGGGATTCTCAACTCCGGCTGAAAACTGTTTTCCTATTGTAAAAGCTCTTGAGAAAGTAGAGGCTGCACTGCTCTATTCCGGTCAACCAATTTTCGCAACAGGACAGTCTGCATCTTCCGTGACCGGTAATTTTGTAGTAGGGTGTCCTGAGGGGGTAACATGGACATTACCAGGAACAACAGCTACAATCAAAGATGGAAAGGTTGAGTTTGCAGGAACATTTAAGGGTAATGCAGATTTAGTAGCCAAGACAGAGAATATGTCACGTGTCATTCCATTGACTTTGAATGTTGTAGTTTCTTCCGTTGATGAACTTGACGGAGACTCTATGGTTGTTTCGCGCATTTGTTTCACTCCGGAAGGTATCCAGACAACATTGCCTGAGTCTCCTGATGGGAAGATTTACATTGTGGTAACAACCTACGCTGACGGAACCCGAAAGGCAGTAAGATTGCTGAATAAGTAATACATCATAAGAACTTTGTATATAGAGAGCGTGCCAATTTTTTGACACGCTCTCTTGCTATTAAAAATACCGAGAATGCCTCTTGGTTGTGCTGCTCTGCAAAATCGTTATACTTGCAGTATCATCAATGGTCTTATAGATGTCTGCACCTGATGTTCATTTATTTTCGTATGTTGATTCTACAGGCTACTGGACCAGAAGAAACCAAGTGGTATTCGGGATGACGCTTAAACCAGGCTACAGCGTATGAACACGTGGCTGCTATTTTGTTGCCATCTGCCAAGATCTTCTCTACAGCAAGTTCCACTAACTTACCGGAGATCCCTTTGCCTCTTAAGGATTGATCCACATATGTGTGGTCGATTGTTGAAACTCCCTCTTTTGTCGGGAATGTCACTTCTGCAACTATATTACCTGAAGGGTCTGTCGCATATACCCTGTCTTTTTCTGTTATAAACTCCATAGTGGTAAGATTTAGAGATTCTTTAATATCATTAATGGGACATTAATGACTATTATTGTTGAAACAAAATCAAGATTAGTTAGAGGGAGAGGGTGCGGAAGGTGAAGCCGGGTTTAGTGGTGGCGAACTGAATGAGGATTGGTTCGAGTTTTTGCATCAGCTCCGGGTTCATTTCCTTAAGGACGGGGAGATATTTTGATAATATGGAGGCAGTCGGTGTCAAGTCAAGGAATATCGAAACATCGGTTCCCGATAATGTGTATTCCAATGGTAATCCGTTTCCCAGAATTTGAGACAAGACATCGGTCAGAGCCTCAGTTATTTCCGAGTTCGTGTCGTCCTGATCTCCAGAACGAGGTTTTGCCTCTTCCCCGAATGGGTTGTCGGGAAGATCCGGATGGTACGGATTGTTGAGTATGATTTGTCCTATCAGATCCGTGGGGTTGATATATAGGCGTATGCTGTTACCGGAAAGAGGAACGTATTGAAGCATTGTCAGAGGACATTGAGCGGGCTGTGGCGCACCGTCTGCTGTCTTTATATACGTGACCACGACATTACCGTCCGGATTGAATGATATTGTTCTAACGATAGTACTTAACAGTTCGTCAATCGAATATTTATTGTTTCCGAGTTGTATGATTTTTGTCTTTACCAAGTCATCAAGGATTGTTCCGGTAGGAATAAAACCTGTAGGCTCAAGTATTATACCGGCCAAAGATGTGTTGATAAGTTTTGCATTATTAAAGTTTATGTTCAGTTTCTCATTTGAGACGCTTCCTGAATAATCATAACTTATAAAATCGGTTTTCCCGCTTCCAGAGAATGTAAACTGTTGACCGTCTTGTTGCAGATATACCGGGATTGTGATTGACGGTGAGCCGGGTAGGGCACCGGGCCCTTTTAAAGCAGGTAGAAACGAAAGTTTATCCGATAGCTCGGAGGGCTTGATTTCGGAGTATAGAGTAACATATGCAGTCTTGTCTTCTTGAAAAAAAGATGCAGATTTTCCAACTACTCTGTTTCCGTTGTATTCAATATCAAGATGATCGAGTCCTGTATAGTTATCGGTAGTAATTATAGAAACTGGTACCGGTTCATTCTCCTTGCATCCGGACGCAAATATGGAAATAACTACCGCAGCAGTTATATTTATAAAGATATTGAGTCTTGTGGTTTTCATAGGAAATATGAAATAAAGATTTATTTACCTATCTAACATAATAAAGGGGCATTAGGTTGAGTCCTAATGTCCCTTTATAATTATGATATTGTAGATCAGGTTTCCCTGAGAATCAGATTATTTTGTTGAGGAGTACTGTCTAATGCATAATTTTAAATGCTCTACCCTCTACCAATACAATGCAGGCTCCGTGTAATGACACAGTGCTGACATTGTCAGACGAACCTGACCATATGGCCTTTCCAGTAAAATCATATATTTTTACTGGAACAGCTCTATCAATTCCGCCGATTGCCAAATGTCCTTCAGATGTAAAATATACACTTATACTTCTGTTTGTATCATCAATTGGGATATTTGGTATACCGGACGGATCAAATTCTTTGATAGTAGAGAATCTTGACCACAGCGGATGACTTTCATAAGCAGCCTTAGATCCGTATGGAACAAGAAGAGTGCTGTTGGAGTTTAATCTGTCTACGAAATATTCGTTGATTGATTGAGGTTTAGTGCTGTAGTTGGTCACTTCCTCATATGCGTTTGAACCGAATGCCTGATTAGGGATATATGAAATACCTTCAGGAATGGTTATTCGTTTAAGCCGCCAACAGGAATAAAATGCCCGATTCATAATTCGTGTGAGCGTTCGTGGAAGTTTCACCTCTTCTATCTTATCATGATGATATAGCATTTCCTCTATGATTGAACCAGAAGGAAATATTGATAAATAATCAGTGATTTCTGCCTCTGAAAGATTCAGAGTATTGAGCATTGGAAACAGATCGGCTGATATGTGACGCATGTCTATTGCGTTCATTTTGCCGGTTACAGTCAGCTTCCGAATCTGACTTTCGTGTCCGTCAAGCTTCTCGGCCAATGTTCCGGGCTCGGTGAGATTTACAATAACATCTGTCTGGCTTTTTGAGAGTGCTTCTACAGTTATATTAAAACTTTCCTTGTCAATCAGATCTTGGGTTACGGTATAATAAATACCGTCCGAATCTGTATTTATAGAAAAATCAGTTGATTTGCCATTGATTTTGACATCTATAGAAGATATCTGTTTAAGCGGATATACGTAGAAAGTGTAGCTCTGTCCTTTTACGACTTTATTTTCAAGCTGTCTCCACGGTTTGCTTATTCTGAGATCAGAAGAGTTATATTTTAAAGAGAAGGGAAGGTATTCCGAAGAAGGTTGAGTTGTTTTAAGTTCGCTTAATACATCTGATCCACCTTTCACTATTTTCCATTCATTTTCGGAATTTCTCTTCATGAGAACCATAATCTTGTCAGCCGGAGTTGTTTCGATATCCGGAGAGAGTTCCAGCACATAAACATAAGAAGTTGTAAAATTGTAATTGACTTGTACTGAGGAATAATGCGGATATACTGCGCGAATATTCTCATCTTTGTCTACAATACCAATGGCAATGTTGAATGATTGCCATGAAGTTTTATCTAAAGTTTCTGTAGAACCGTTAAACCTCCCGGTAAGTTTAAGGCCGGATACATAAACGTTTGTGCTGCTGCCTTTGGGATAACTGTCAAAAGGGGAAGCAATTCCGGTCCATTTGCCACCGTCGGAGCATAATTCCACAGGGGAATATTTATCTGAGATGGTAATAACCTCCGGCTTTTCAGGCTCAGAAGGAGCCTCATCGTATACTACTTCCACCGAGCGAGGAGTATAATCGCTGCAAGAAATGTCCGGTCTGAGACCATATACCAATTCTTCAATAAACAGTCCTTCGTCAATGGAAGAATCGTTAGTTGATGGTGAAAGAAGATAGTATCCGTTAGATGAACCACCCCACCCGAAGTTAAAATGGAAATAGTTGTCCCAGACTCCGTCACAAACTAAGGCATGCCCAGGTAGGGCACATATAACGGGGCGTTTTTCGTTGATTTCCTGACGTAATATAGATCCGTAATCAGTTGTTCCGCTTGCACGATAGAAGTCGTAAACCGCTCCGGAATCGAATTTGAAGTGATCTATGAGAGCGTTTCGGGCATCGCGAGCGTAGGCGCTGGAGCCATCTGTTGCATATTTCGCCTGTACGGATACACTGAGGTGGAACATCAATTTTGCTAAAGACTCTTCATCCTCAGGAGATGTTTTACCTGGAATATGTTTATATGGTAATCGGTCAAGATTGAAGTTTATGCCATGATCAAGGTTGAAACTGTAAGGTAATTGCATATCTCCGTCAACAAAAGCGCCGCTATGTGTCGAGTTCCCTTTTCCCGTGACAGGCCAACGCCAAGCTCCCATTATTATTCCCATTGCAGCTGGAACGCACCCTGCCGGCGTGTTTGCCGGTGTGAGAGCGTTATAAGGGAATGGGGACTGATTCCATTCCGGAGTAACAAGGCGCATTCCTTTTGTGTCTGTTGCGGGAGCGCGGAATTTTGATCTGATTTTGCGTTTGGAAGCACGTTTTATATCTATGCTGTATCTTTTGAGAAGCGCTCGGCAATTATCCGGAATTTTATCAGTATCAAAATAGCTGTTGAAGCTGAATGCCAGAACACCTTGCGCACAGTCATCGGCTGAAAGAATTACAAATCCAGTGGAGTCACAACTGTTAAAAATGTAAAAGTCAGGTTGAATGCCGCTATCGGTGGCGAGACAAGTTTCCTCACACTCCGAACGTAGAAACGCGCAGGCTGTAGATTTGGCGATGTTGCGGTCTATTACATCTGCTTGTATGGCAAATTGTACGCACAGTAACAAAAAGAAAATAATCTTTTTCATTGAGGTGGAAATTGATGTTTATTCGCAAATATACAAATAATTATGAAAGTCACAGTAAATAGTATGTATAAAATGAACGGCACCCCGAAAGTCCGATACTTGATTTTCGGAATGCCCGTTTATTTTTTTAGCAGAGGATTAGTACAGACGTTCCCTTGCAGCAGCTACTTTCTCGTCAACTATATAATCGTCATAATCCATCATTTTGTCGATTATACCGTTAGGTGTCAGCTCGATAATACGGTTGCAGACTGTCTGTATGAATTCGTGGTCGTGGCTGGACATCAGTATGACTCCTTTGAAGTTCTGCAGAGTGTTGTTGAAAGCCTGAATGGATTCAAGATCAAGGTGGTTTGTCGGTGAATCCAGTACAAGCGTGTTGGCATCGGTGAGCATCATCCGTGCTATCATGCAACGTATTTTTTCACCTCCGGACAGAACGGAAGCTTTCTTTAACACTTCCTCACCACTGAAAAGCATCTTGCCAAGAAATCCTTTAAGATATATTTCGGATGAATCACTACTGAATTGGCATAGCCAGTCCACAAGATTCAGATCACTTTCAAAGAAAGAGCTATTGTCAAGAGGAAGGTATGCGGTTGTTATGGTCTGTCCCCATTCGTATGCACCGGCATCAGCCTTCCGATTGCCCATTATTATTTCAAACAGTGCTGTCATTGCACGTGGATCCCGGCTCAGGAATGCAACCTTGTCTCCCTTTTCAATCTGGAAGTTAACATCGTTGAAAAGTATCTCTCCGTCGATTGAAGCTTTAAGACCTTTTACTTCAAGAATCTTATTTCCAACTTCACGGTTTGGCGTAAAGATAATGCCCGGATATCGGCGGGATGATGGCTGAATCTCTTCGACATTCAGCTTCTCAAGCATTTTCTTGCGGCTTGTGGTCTGTTTGCTCTTTGCCACGTTTGCACTGAAGCGTTGTATGAATTCAAGAAGTTCCTTGCGTTTTTCCTCGGCTTTCTTGTTTGCCGCCTGTTGCTGACGCAGCGCAAGTTGTGATGATTGATACCAGAAGTCGTAATTGCCGGCAAAGAGAGATATCTTGTTGTAATCGATATCAAGGGTATGTGTACTTACGGCATTGAGAAAATGTCGGTCATGGCTTACTACAAGCACAGTGTTCTCAAAATTGGCAAGATAATTTTCGAGCCACGATACAGTTTCAAGGTCAAGGTCGTTGGTAGGCTCGTCAAGAAGCAGATTGTCCGGATTTCCGAACAGCGCCTTTGCCAGCAATACACGAACTTTTTCATTGGCACTCATGTCTTTCATGAGCATGTAATGGCGATCTTCCTTTATCCCGAGGCCGGACAGCAGTGCTGCGGCATCACTTTCTGCATTCCATCCTTCAAGTTCGGCAAACTTCTCTTCAAGTTCCGCTGCTTTGATTCCATCTTCGTCGCTGAAATCAGGTTTCGCATATATTGCATCTTTCTGCTGCATGATATCCCAAAGGACAGTGTGTCCGCGGAGCACAGTTTCTATAACGGTACATTCATCATATGCGAAGTGATCCTGCGATAATACGGACAGTCGTTCTCCCGGACCGAATGTTACACTTCCGTGAGTTGGAGACAATTCACCGGAAAGTATCTTCATAAGAGTTGATTTCCCTGCCCCGTTGGCACCTATTATGCCATAGCAGTTCCCTCTGTTAAAGGTTAGATTTACATCCTGAAAGAGCACGCGTTTACCAAACTGCATGCATAGATTGTTAGTCTGAATCATTTCAATTTACCGGATAAGATTTTTGCGGCACCTCCCTGTTGTGAGTGTTAAAGATCTTTAAGGCACCTCTTTTAAACAATTGCCAGTGCTGTTGCTGAGCCTCTGGTATCAAATTCTCTTTATGAGACGGATATACCTTGAAATTGGATATACCTCCGGCAGGTTTAGCCGAGAAAAGTAGGTCATAGTCTGCATCCCTGAATCTTGCGGTTCCATTTTTGTCACGGCAGATTCTCGCTCTAACCATTGCGCCGCCACGAGTGTCAGCGGTTTTCATGTTTGATATGAAATTGCCAAGAGAATACACCACTAATATATTTTTGTCATGTTTTTCGCTATGCACCACTTCCATAGGCTGGATTACGTGAGGGTGCCCTCCGATTATCATGTCAACACCATTGTCAACAAGAAAATCTGCCAGATCTTTCTGATTTTTATTGGGTAATAATACATATTCTATACCCCAATGCATGGTGGCTACAATCAGTTCAGCACCGGCTTTTCGGGTGTCAGTTATCTCTTTTGCGATCTTTTCTCTGTCAATAAGGGCAACTTCGATATCATCTTGCGGAGGAATTCCGTTTGTGCCATAAGTGTAGTTGAGGAATCCTACTTTTATTCCCTTTATCTCTTTTATGAACGGAACAAGTTCATTTCTGCTTTTTGCGTTCACATAAGTGCCGATATGGTCTATCTTCAAAGAGTCGAGAGCCTGTATTGTCCTTTTTGCCGCTTTGTCGCGACGGTCGAGACAATGGTTATTTGCGGTCAGGAACATATCAAATCCAGCATCTTTCAGGGCTACTGCATATGAATCAGGTGCTGAAAAACAGGGATAGCCTGTATAGTCAGGACCACCTCCAAGAGGAACTTCAAGATTGCAGACGGCATAATCTGCGGCTGTCACTTCCGGTGCTATCAGCGTGAAGCAGTCGGAATAATCGTAATGTTTCCCTTTCCCAAGTTCCTTTGCCCTGTCAAGCTGAGCCTGATGCTGCATTGCGTCGCCGACGAAAAGTAATTCAGCACAAGTTTCTTTTCCCGAGGCATTTGCTCCGGTGATGAATGAAAGAAGACTGAAAAGAAGAAACTTACAGAACATTTATTCGATCACTTGTCGTGAGAATGTGAAATATATCTTTGCTTTTTCGGTTTCAAGATTTGTAATTGTCGGGCGGCCAATATATGGTGCGCAACGTGTGACGTATGTGGTAGATGAATTGTATCCGTCCACAGTCTCAGAGTCAACGATTACAGGAACAAAAGTAAATTCTGTTTCTGAATCTTCAATTTTTTCTCCTTTGCGGTATTTTTCCAGTAATTCAAGGAAATAGGCTCTCATGCCACTAAAGAAGTAGCTATTTTTATCCTTATTGTATTCCGCATAAAATGATGTTTTCCCGTCTGGAACCTTATTGAGGTTAAAAAACTCATCTTTTTTGTCAGACCGAACCATAAGCATGTATGGTGCAACCGAAATATCGTAATCGTTTTTAACCTCTTCTGCGGGCATCTCAAAATTGAGTAGCGAGACTACGGACATCTTGTCAAGGTTGGCAAGATACCGGTCAATCAGATCCTGGACAGGAAATTTGAATTTTACGGAGTACCCTCCCGGAGTGGTTATGATTGATTTTCCTTCGTTTACAAGATTCGTGATATAGTCTGAGACTTTGTAGGTTATGATATTGGATGACAATACTTCAGGCTGGGAAGAGAAAAGGCATATCGAGTCGCGTGCTATTGTAGGCACATACTCATATTCGTCATCCGTCCCTTCTTTCTTAGTATAAACCTGCTTGGTATAGTGCCAATAAGTATATACGTACAAAGATGAAATAAGCCCGACACATCCGTTGCCGAAGTTTTGTTCAACATATATACCCGGGAATATTTTATTGAAACTTGAAGGCCATTGGAATACTTTTGACTGTTCCGGGTCTCGGTACATATTGAATGCCTTAACAGCCAAGTCTTTGCCTAAATTGACAGGGATGTTGATATAGTTTCCGGCTTCCTTGAACATAGAGTCGTTTTTTGCGATAGCCGAAAGGGTATAGCTCTTTATTCCCATTGGATTACTCGAATCGTAATAGCCTTTGGGATCGAAATTATTATCAATCTTGGATGGAAGTTGCTTGGTGAGTTTATAGACTTTAAGCTGTTGGGGTGACAGTGAATCTCCTGTCAGGGATCCTCTCGGAACAATAAGGCACATTCGCATGGAGTCTACATCGTTGGCTGTGATGGAATCCGGAATGTTCATTTTTGTAGAACTCAGGAGTTCGCTGACAAATGAGCAGTTCAGACTTCCGTATTCCGGCACGTTAAGTCTGCCAAGTAGCTTGGATTGTGTCCGGGCGTCAAAAGAATTTTCTACAATGGTCTGCGCATCTATATTTGTAACAAGAGTGTCGGCTGTAATTGTAACTTCACCGTTTACAAGAGAGCCACCGATAGTGCTGACATTGTCTTCACATGATGCCATGAATATTGCCGGCAACGCTACGGAAAAAATTTTAAAAAGTCTGGAAAGAGTCATATTCAAGCCAATAAAGATTGGTAAAATTCGTGATATTTATCTGCATTATCTTCTTCCGGATTCAAGATAAGAACAGGAAGATTGGCGGATTTTGCATACTCAAGTAACTCTGGATCCGGTGTGTGGTTGTTGAAAACAACCGCGTCTGCATTTGATATGCCGATTTTGTGAAGCATTGTGATATCTACCGGTATATTTCTGAATGCTTCAAGATCTTTGGGGTTGATACCATCTTCCTCCATTTTTCTCAGCATCTCAGTGTCGAGTGGGGCAATGGGAGCCTCATCAAGCAGAGAATAAATAATCTTTGTGTTAGTGAAAGATTCACTGTCAGAGAAACGTTTCTTTACATATAAAGGGACAAGAGATCCGATCCAACCGGACACTTGCATCACAGCAGGTTCCCATTGTAGCTTGCGTGCTGTTTCGGCAGTGGTGCGTGAGAAAAAGATTATTCGTTCATCATTGTCTTCACGGTTTGAACCCACAGCATCGACATCCGAGTCCAGTTTCTGGAAATAGTCGTCGTTATCAATAAAGTACACTTGAATTCTAGATGGTTGTAAAGACGCAACTTTTACAATCAGAGGATGGTCGGTGTCGTTTATGCAGACATTCAGCCCGCTCAGACGTATCACCTCATGCAACTGATTTCTGCGTTCGTTTACATTGCCGAAATCCGGCATAAAAGTGCGCACCTCATATTTTTTTGAATGCATAGCTGTGGGCAAGGATTTGCCAAGCCTTGAGATTTCTGTTGCCGGGAGATATGGGGCTATTTCTGGAGAGACGTAAAGTAATCGTTGTTTGGCCATAAAAATTCCTTTTCTTACCGAAAAATGAGCACGGTTCGATTTGCAAAGTTAATAATTTTTTTTGAGATAGAAGCTATTTGATTTTCAGAGAGGGCTCAGATTTAAGTGATTTTAAGATTTTAAGAAACTGTTAAATAAGTTTTAACTATGAAGGTGCTTATCTTACTTTTATGCGAACATGAATTTGCAGAAATAAGATTGGGCTCCATGCACAAACATGAAGCCCAATCTTAAAGTGTTTTTACTTTTAATGGTTATTCTGCCGGATCTTGTCAGGCAGAGATAATAGTTTAAAATCGCCTTCCCGATTGTTTCATCTGTCGCATCATTTTCATAGGATTTTTCATGGATGTGGCCATTTTCATCATCTTGCGGGTGTCTTCAAACTGTTTGAGGAGTTTGTTTACTTCTTGCAATGATGTGCCGGAGCCTTTGGCTATACGCTGCCGGCGTGTGCCTTTGATTATGTCCGGGTTGTGGCGCTCATATGGAGTCATGGATTGTATAATTGCTTCAATACCCTTGAACGCGTCGTTGTCAATATCGATATCTTTTATTGCCTTTCCAACCCCCGGGATCATGGCAGCAAGATCTTTGATGTTACCCATCTTTTTTATCTGCTGGATCTGATTAAGGAAGTCATCAAAATCAAATTTGTTCTTACGAATCTTTTCCTGCAGGCGTTCTGCTTCTTTTTGGTCGTAGACTTCCTGTGCACGTTTTGCCAGTTCCACAATGTCTCCCATTCCAAGGATGCGGCTTGCCATACCTTCCGGATTAAACTCCTGGATATCTTCCAGTTTTTCTCCGGTTCCGATGTATTTTATCGGCTTATTGACAACTGTTCTGATAGAGAGCGCGGCTCCACCACGTGTGTCTCCGTCGAGTTTAGTGAGTACAACTCCGTCGAAATCGAGTCTGTCATTGAATGCTTTGGCGGTGTTGACGGCATCCTGACCTGTCATTGAGTCTACTACGAAAAGAGTCTCCTGTGGATTGACAGCTTTTTTGATTCTTTCGATCTCGTCCATCATCTGTTCGTCTATTGCCAGACGTCCGGCTGTGTCAACAATGACAAGATCGTAATGTTTTGCCTTTGCCTCGGCAATGGCATTCAATGCAATAGATACGGGATCCTTGCTGTCTTCCTCGGTGTAGACGGGAACATCAATGCTTTGCGCAAGAACTCTCAATTGCTCGCGGGCAGCAGGACGATATACATCGGCTCCGACAAGAAGCGGGCGCTTCCCCTTGGATGATTTCAGCTTTTTTGCAAGTTTGCCGGCGAATGTGGTTTTACCTGCACCCTGGAGCCCGGACATTAGGATTACCGCAGGATTTCCTGAAATGTTAAGAGGAGCCTCTTCTCCACCCATCAATGCTGTTAATTCATCATGAACAATCTTCACCATCAGCTCTTTAGGCTTCAGGGCGTTGATTACATTTTGCCCCATAGCTTTCTGCTTGACAGTGTCGGTGAAAGTTTTGGCTACTTTATAGTTAACATCGGCGTCAAGTAAAGCGCGGCGAACATCCTTGAGAGTTTCGGCAACGTTGATTTCAGTGATTCTGCCTTCGCCTTTGAGTATTTTAAAGGAACGTTCGAGACGATCTGATAAATTTTTAAACATTTTGATATCTGTGGTGTCCGTGGCTCAGGGAGAGCATTGGATTGTGTTATTGGTTATAGGTTATAATTTGTTTGTTTTTGTGTCCGGAAATATTACAGTAGGTTTCCAGTCGGACGCCTCCTCAGGAGTCATATGGGCGTATGTCATGATTATTATCACGTCTCCCGGCTGAGCTTTCCGTGCGGCGGCACCATTTAGGCATATTACTCCGCTCCCCGGTTCACCTGCTATTACGTATGTGTCAAAGCGTTCACCATTGTTGTTGTTAACAATCCAGACGCGTTGTCCAGGAAGAATACCGGCGGCTTCAAGCAGTAGGGAATCTATTGTGATACTTCCTATATAATTAAGATTCGCTTCGGTCACTGTGACTCTGTGAATCTTAGACTTCATCATTTCTATAAACATATTGCAACTTCTTAAAGATTGTTTTTATATGTTATGTTGTCTATCAGCCTTACATTTCCGCAATACACTGTTATACACCCGACAATCCACGGACTTTCTTCCCATTCTTCTACAGGCAGAAGTGTGCAGGCATCAACTATTTCAAAATATTCAACTTTCATGCCCGGGATTGCATCGATGCTTTCCACAACGGTGTCATGTGTGGCACGGACACTGTGATCTTTTGAGTATTTAACACTATAAGACAAAGCTTTGTATATTTCCGGAGCGATTTTACGTTGATCATCGGAGAGCAGTGCATTACGACTTGATAGCGCAAGTCCGTCATCGGCTCTTTTTATAGGACATGCCACTATGTCAACATCTATTCCCTCGCTTTTGATCATATTGCGTATAACGGCAATCTGCTGGAAGTCTTTCTCTCCGAAATAAGCTCTTGTCGGAGAGCATAAGCGGAACAAAATGCTTACTACTTGTGCAACTCCCTGAAAATGTCCGGGGCGGAATTTGCCCTCCATCACTTCGGCTGCTTCTCCGAGTTCAAATTCATGTCTGGGTTGTGCTTCAGGACCTCCCGGGTATATCTCTTCAACAGAGGGTGCGAATACTGCCGAGACCCCGGCTTCCGCGAGGAGCTTGAAATCATCCTCTTCTTTACGGGGATATGTTGCCAGATCGGTAGGGTTATTGAATTGAGTAGGGTTTACAAACACACTTGCGATTACGCAATCATTTTCTTTGACAGCACGTTTGACCAGCGACAAATGTCCGTCGTGCAACGCTCCCATTGTGGGGACCAAGCCTATTGAATGACCGGTTTCTTTCTGATGACCTACAAAATCGAGGAGCTCAGCGACCTTTCTGATAATGATCATTTCTTATTGACAATGTTGATTCAATCTGCAAAATTAATCAAAATATCAAAACAATACTTCTTTTTCTTAGAAATAAGGGTAAAATAAGAAGTTGTTTAAAAATGAAAGTTCATTTTTTTAACAACTTCTTAATATTATATATAGGGCATTTATTCTTTCTTAGAGGTGATTAGAATTAAACCTATGTCCTTAAAATGGGAAATTTATGCCGAAATTGAGGGTGCCGTTTGAATTGAGAGGAACAAACTGCTTGCAAACCTTACCGATTGTTCTGTCCATGCCCAGGAATAGATTGAAACCGGTGGTGTGCAAATTTAGCAACCATCCGAACCCGACACCGAACGTTCCGGCTTCCATGTTGATGTCAGCGGAGAAGCATTTTACAGGAGCTATGTTGGCCGACAAACGGAATTGGGTCCATGTGAAATCTCCGTTTATTCTGGTGGAATTAAGCAATCCGAAATGTAATTTCCGATAATATGGGAGCTCATAGTTTATACCAAAGTTCAGAGTAGTGGCTAATGTTGTTGTATGTGAACTCTTTTCACCCATGTCTTTAAGCTGGTATAGTTTGGCGGCATTGTCTTTTAAGTTTTTAAACTCATTTTTAAAAGCATTGTCCGCATCTTCGTTAGTAGAGAATGTATATGCGTCAGTAGATATGGTCTGAGTGCCGTCTGTTGAAGCCCATTGTGTTTTGCCCCAAGCCATGAAACCGAGATCGAGAGCAGCTATAGAGAATTTAAAGTCGCGCCATTTGTATTCGGCTCCAAGGTCTACCCCGAACCCGGTGCCGTTTAGCCCGAATCCGTCGATGTTGCCGCCTGATACGTATTCACGCGGAGCTTCGCCATTGGATCCTTCCGGATGATATATGTCTGTATCGTATTTGAAACCGGTGATAGAGGCGTATATGTCTGCATTAGTTTTGGCAGTCCAGGCATCTTTGCCAAGTGTCAGATCCGCTTCATGCAGTCTCATGTCAAGGTTTCCGATTCCCAACAGAAGTTTTGCTGTGGCACCGATCCGCAATCCAGGCACCTGTTTTATGTCGTGGGAATGGTTGAGTGCGATAGATGCGTAACCGGTTACTTTTGCATTCAGGTTGCGTATATCGTAGGTCTTGTTTGTAACGCCCTCTTTTGCCAGGGAAAAGAATGCTTTTGGAAGAGATGCGTTCAGATCAAGAGTGGTTCCAATAGATATTGTGTTGTAGCCTCCGAAAGCTTTAAAGCCCACAGACAGAATGTCAATCTTATCGGTAGTGCCGATAGTGTTCCTGTCTGAGAATTTGCTCATTGCTTCGGCAACTCCCACTTTAGGGTTGGTGAACAAAGAAGTTCTTCCGTCAACATTGTACAACAGGCTGTTCAGGTGAAGGTTTCC
This sequence comes from uncultured Muribaculaceae bacterium, assembly GCA_948788915.1. Taxonomy (GTDB): domain Bacteria; phylum Bacteroidota; class Bacteroidia; order Bacteroidales; family Muribaculaceae; genus Lepagella. The sequence continues at coordinate 23,195 of CAQFOZ010000030.1, forward strand.
CCTGAAAGCCACATTTAGGTTTCCCAGTACAGGGAAAGATACAAACCCTTTTTCATTCCCAAACGCGGGGTTCATTTCATAACGGTATGTATAATTGTCGAGGAAATATCCTGAATATGTGTTTTGTGCGGACAGAGTCTGATATGCCGCAATCAATGAGGTTAGTATGAGAAGTTTCTTAATTGTTTTCATTTCACGAGATTGTTTGCGGGTTTAAAAATCTGTAGTATAGCTGCCAGAGACAGTTGCACGTACATTCTTTAGAATAATTGTTTGTTTTGGTCCTAATGCTTCTGTTGAGCCTGGTTCTGCTATAGCGGATATCTTAATGCCGTCCAATCTTTTGATTTCACCTTTTATGGTTATTGACAGCGGATAATCTTTGGCATTGGCGGGAAGCATTGCCTCTCCTTTCACACCGGCAATCGGTTTGGCTTCTTCATTTTCATCGTCGAAATTGTTTTTATACAAAGGAACAATCGTGACGGTTGCGCCAAGAGGAATCATACTTGTAACGTCTGCCGTAATTTCGAGGGTGTTTACGGTAAGTTTGGCAAGGTCTTCATCTCCCCATCCGTCTTCTGTATCGGTATATACAATTTTGGAATTGCGTTCGAGAGCAAGGGGAGCAAGAAAATCATATGTGCCTTTTAGTGCAGGGAGTTTGGTGTTTAGAGGGAAGTTGATTGCAGATTGTAACGGCAGCTCCGGATTTATCAGGTCTATTTTAATTTCAGATGGGAGGCCGTTGCCACTGAGCACTTCGGAAAGTCCGGAGAACGCGACATGTTTAAGTCCATTGGCATAGTCTGTCAGGGGATTGTCGGGCATTGCGGGTGAGAGGACAAAATTATATGGACCGGAACCGTTGTTGACACCGATATTGATTTTGCCGTTATTGTCAAGGCTGAAAGTCTTGTCTTCATTGTCTCTTACTGCTGTTAGTGTCATTCCTGTTTGGAAGGACAGGTTGTTCTCGGCAACCGGATTCGAGACACTGATATAGATCTGTGGATTTGAAAGAAGGATATTTGTCTGGTCATCGTTAAGAAAATCAGGCAGATCATTAAGCATAACAGGATCAATGCTCAGTCCGTTGCCTTCAAGATTGTATTGTACTTGTCCGTTGAAAGATTTGGCAACCAATGGCTCAACATCCGTGTTAATAGCGAATTTTATTTCGGATGAAACGGAAGAACCTTCAGTCATCTCAGTTGTCATTTCCAATTCAGCTTCTTTCAGGTTGATGGAAGAACGGAAATTAAGGATATGGTTTTCTATTTTACAGCCTGCCTTGATCATATCCGCACCTACTGCGGTTAATATAATCTCAGCCTTATTCTCTTTAAAGTTAAGATTCACGATTGTGAGTTGACCTGTCACTGGGTCATATGTATAATTTGATGGAAGAGACTTCAATGACAGACCTTTTATAAAATTCAAAACAATCTTATTGAATCTCATAGTTGTATTTGAACCTGTGCCCGTAGTCGACAAGCTGAACTTTATTACCATCGGATCACACGTCATGTAATCAATAGATATCAAAGACTTGTCAAGAGAAGAGGCGGTATAATCTATATTCTGTATCGGAGACGATTTGAGATTATATTTGGCATTGATTTTTATGGATCCGGCTCTGGTTGAATATTTGGCAGCCGGTATGACATCTGCTGAATTGAGTTTGAACACGGATTCCACCGGATTGATTTTTTGAGCAGTGGCTGTAAATCCGGGAATCTCAATATCCTCAGCTTCAAACTCACCATTCTGTGTCACCGCATAAATCTCTTTGCCGTCGAGTGTAATAATTTTAATTTGACTGTCATCTGTGTCAATGATGTCGTTAAGTGTGATTGCATCCAGATTTATCGGAAGAGTAAGATTGTTTACTTTTACCTCTGTTGTGGTGTCTATATCCGACAGATCATAATTGTTGTCGATGCATCCGGTTATTGCCAGAAAGGCCGTCACCAGCGGCACCGCAAGGTACTTTGGTTTCATGAAAAAATATTATTAGTTGTTTTAACAGTTATTAACTGAATGCAAAGGTAATGTAACTACTCAGCTATGTTTATGACACACAGATTCGGTTAGCCTTATTAGACTA
>CAQFOZ010000031.1 GCA_948788915.1 uncultured Muribaculaceae bacterium
CCCTCGGAAATCTCTCTTCGGGTGAATGAAAGTTAAATCCAAACACTCTCTTAGTAAAAAACTAAAGTGCTTGTTCATTCTGCCGGACAATGTCCCCGATGACAGAAAATGAATTGATGAAATATTTTGGTTATGAAAGACAAAGTTTTGGACGACAAGGAGAGTTCCATGGATACTCTTGACAACGTCACCAACTCGGAATATAAATACGGTTTCACCTCAGACATAGACACCGAGATAGTGCCTCCGGGGCTTAACGAGGATGTGATCAGATTCATTTCTGAAAAGAAAGGAGAACCGGACTGGCTGTTGGAATTCAGGCTTAACGCTTACCGTCACTGGATCACACTCACTCCTCCGGAATGGGCACACCTCAACATTCCCGACATAAACTACCAGGCCATCAGCTATTATGCGGCTCCGAAAAAAAAGGAGCTCAAGAAAAGCATGGATGAGGTTGATCCCGAGTTGGTGAAGACATTCGACAAACTTGGCATATCTCTCCAGGAGCAGAAACAGCTCGCGGGGGTGGCCGTCGATGCCGTAATGGACTCGGTGAGTGTAAAAACCACACATCGGGAGAAGCTTGCCGAACTTGGCGTCATCTTCTGTTCCTTCTCGGAGGCAGTGAAAGATTATCCGGATCTTGTACGCAAATATCTCGGAACAGTCGTTTCCTTCCGCGACAACTATTTCGCGGCTCTTAACTCGGCGGTTTTCTCCGACGGAAGCTTTGTATATATCCCCAAAGGGGTCAGATGCCCCATGGAGCTGAGCACATATTTCCGCATCAACGCGTCGGGAACAGGACAATTCGAACGCACGCTGATTGTGGCGGACGATGACGCCTACGTGAGTTATCTCGAAGGGTGCACCGCCCCGATGCGCGACGAGAACCAGCTCCACGCGGCAATTGTAGAGATAATCTGCGAAGAGAGGGCGGAAGTGAAATACAGCACGGTCCAGAACTGGTATGCCGGTGACAAAGAGGGGAAAGGGGGAATTTACAACTTCGTCACGAAAAGAGGTCTTTGCCGGGGCTTCAAATCAAAGATCTCCTGGACACAAGTCGAGACCGGCTCCGCCATAACATGGAAATATCCCTCTTGTGTGCTCAAAGGAGATGAATCTGTCGGAGAGTTTTATTCCGTTGCTGTAACCAACAATTACCAGCAGGCAGACACCGGCACAAAAATGATCCATATCGGGCGCAACTCACGCTCCACAATCGTCAGCAAGGGAATCTCCGCGGGACATTCGCAGAACTCCTACCGTGGACTCGTGCGCGTAGCCAAAAAAGCGGAGAACTGCCGTAACTTCACACAGTGCGACTCCCTGCTGATGGGCGACAAATGCGGCGCGCACACATTCCCTTATATAGACGTGCATAATAATTCCTCGACAGTGGAGCACGAGGCCACAACCTCAAAGATAAATGAAGAGCAGCTGTTCTATTGCCGCCAACGTGGCATACCGGCCGAAGAGGCCGTCGGACTGATTGTCGGGGGATACACCAAAGAGGTGATGAACAAACTGCCAATGGAATTTGCAGTGGAAGCACAGAAGCTCCTGCAGATCTCGCTCGAAAATTCAGTAGGATAATATGATAGAACGTATAATCATAATTGACCAGGTTGATCCCCAGACATTCTACGGTGTCAACAACTCAAACATAAACCTGATACGCAATCTTTTCCCGAAGTTGCGTATGGCCGCGCGCGGAAACGTGATAAAGGTTATCGGGGAAGACAGCGAGACTGCCGACTTTGAGTCAAAGATACATGACATAGAAGCCCATGCCTCAAAATACAACAAACTCACGGAAGATGCGATAATTGATATTGTGCGTGGCGACACTCCCAAGGAGGTGAACGCTGAAGGTGTTATCATCTACGGACAGAACGGCAAGCCCATAGCCCCGCGCAATGCCAATCAGGCAAGAATGGTGAAGAGTTTTGCCGAAAACGATCTCACTTTCGCGCTCGGACCCGCCGGCACCGGAAAAACATACATAGCCATAGCGTTAGCTGTCAGAGCTTTGAAGAACAAGCAATGCCGGAAGATCATCCTGTCGCGTCCAGCTGTAGAGGCCGGTGAAAAACTCGGCTTTCTTCCCGGAGACATGAAAGACAAGATAGACCCCTATCTGCAGCCCCTTTATGATGCGCTGGAGGATATGCTGCCGGCTCTGAAGCTGAAAGAGTATCTGGAAGCGGAGACCATACAGATAGCCCCGTTGGCATTCATGCGTGGACGCACGCTCAACGACGCTGTCATTATTCTTGACGAGGCACAGAACACTACACGCCATCAGATGAAGATGTTTCTTACACGTCTGGGCATGAACGGCAAAATGATCATCACAGGCGACACCACACAGATAGACCTTCCGCGCACGGTACAGAGCGGTCTGCTCCAGGCTCTCCGTGTGCTTCGCGGTGTGAAAGGGATAGGCAAAATCGAATACGAGAAGAAAGACATTGTACGCCATCCACTTGTGCAGCGAATAGTCGACGCTTACGAAAAACGGGAGAAAGAGGAACCGGAAGATACGGAAGAAGGGAGTTAAAATGGGCAAGGTATCTTCTTTCTATATAATTATCTTTCTGATACTGTGCGGATGTTTCGGTTGCTCCAGGCAACCGGATGAGAGATTGCGCCATGTGGCTTCGATATTGTCCCGCACTCCTAAAGAGGCATTGGCAAGTCTTGACAGCATAGACCGTAAAAGCCTCGGCGGAGCTGATCAACATTATTATGATTTCCTGACAATAAAAGGGCACGACAAGGCATATATAAAACATACAGGAGATTCGCTATACCTCAGTGTATTGGATTATTATTCAAAACACAGGGGCGACACGCTCTATCCAGAAGTGTTATATTATGGAGGCCGGGTATACAGCGATTTAGGTGACTATCCTACCGCGTTGCTGTATTTCCAGAAATCGCTTGACCTTCTGCCGGAAGATACAAAACAATTGGAACTAAAGAGTCATGTTCTTAATCAAACAGCTCGCATATTCATTTCTTTAAGATTGTATGAACGTGCAATTCCATATATAGAAAATGCAATTAAAATTGATTCACTCACAAAAGATTCACTCGATTTGATATTTGACACTCAAATGTTGGGATCTGTCAATATGCATCTTAAGAACTTTCATGACGCTGAAAAACTTTTTATTAAGGCTCGTAATCTTGCAGAACGTATATCTCCAATTGATGTAGATCAGCTGGATGTGTTTTTAGCTTCAGTCAAATCAAAAACAAATAAACTTGATTCTGCAAAAATTTTGATTCAGACTGTTTTGGATAAAGACACCCTTGTTGACAGAGACAATGCCTTGGCTTATGGCACAGATATTTTTTATAAATCGCAAATTTATGATACTGCATTCATGTTTGCACATGAAATCATTCAAAACAATTCAAGTAACCGTAAATTTGCCTTACATTATATGTTGAGCCCTAACCTCATAAAATACATACCTTCCGATTCCCTGAATTATTATATTACAGATTTTTTGGAAATCATTGAGAAGGAATCCAATAAGAACAAAGATAATGAAGCATTATTGCAAAACGTATATTATAACTATCAGCTCCATGACCGTGAACGCGAGAAAATATTTAAAGAAAAAGCTCAGATTAAAAACATATTAATCGGAGTTATATTTATTGTCTTAATACTCATTATATTGGTTCTAAAAAGACCGAACAGTCTAAATAAGTTAAAACCGCATGGAGCATTAGCTAAATTTGGCTTAATGCGCGAATCTTCAGATTCAAATGTGAGAGACACTGTTCCCGAAACCGTCAAAAACACATCTGCCGATAAAGAGATTCTTTCCGGGACAGACCTAAATTTTGCCAGACTGAATGACTTGGACGACAAGTCAATCCTCATAAACAGCATACGGGAAGAACTTCTTGCCATACAACAAAACAACTGTGTTTCAAAAACCGTGAACCCGGAAATTATATCTTCGGAGGCTTATGCAACACTCATGAGATATATCGACTCTCAACAGATTATTAACGACGAAAATCCTTTATGGAAAGAACTGGAAAAAGCAGTGACCTCATGTTCTAAAGATTTCAAACGCAAACTTCAATTATTGGCAGAAGGAAATTTAAAACAGGAAGATCTTCAATTAGCCTTGCTTATTAAATGCGGAATATCTCCTACTAAGATATCCCGTTTGGTCGGAAGGGGCAAAAGCAGTATTACATACCGTAAGGAAACATTGTGTACTAAGATTCTGCGACAAAAATTGTCATCAAACACCTTTGATGACATTATCCATCTTCTGTAGTAAAACAGTTCCATAGGATGTAACATGACTCCGATTTCTAAAATCTTAATAGCGTGTCATCGACTTTAGAAGGGGAATTTTACCTTGACTTTTTATGCAACTTGGGATAAGTCGACTTCCCAAAACAGAGTAAAACCCCTTAACTTTCATAAAATATTTACTTGGTTACACTCAATTATCTCATCTATTCAGTTTAAATCAATAATCCTTAATATCTTATAACATATTGTATCTCTTATGATTAATTTGTGTTCAAATAAAAACTGAACAAAAACTGAACAAAAACTGAACAAAAACTGAACACTTTTATGACGGCAACCTCAATCGATATTTGTAATTTGCCAAAAATTAATTATAAACTCTTACAATATGAAAAGATTTTTTGTTTTATCCATTATTGTTACTGCAGTTTTCTCAAGTGCAAGAATGTTTGCCGATAATCCAGAAGTTTATCCGGAAAGTGATTACAATGAATCATATTACTATGATGTATATTTCAATCAGGTAGCGGAAAACTATGATCCGGAACCCGTACCGGCCGAGCCTAATAAAGGTGGCAGAATGCCTTCAAGACGCATTTATGGATCTATAAGCAAAGCGGGAGGATTGAAAATTGACGGTGTGAATATATCGGAAATATACATCTTCGAGATTTATGACGCAGATGGTGTATGTATCGGTGCATTCTGCGATGCTAATGATTTCGTACAAGCTGTATTTTCATATCACGGCAATATGGAATTAAGATTACATACTGCCAAACACATCCTACTCGGAAATATTTAGAGCCGGTATTGGATTAATAGTCACATGTTATCCGGTGTTTGATTTTATCCAATATTTATTTTGACAATATATTAATATAAGTAAGTGTTCAAATTTAATTTATTCTTAATACGAGTTTATTTTTGAGGCGATTATGATACGAAGCGATGGAGTATACATGCATATGCGACTAAGCGACAATCCGTAAGTTGCCAAAAATAAACTCGCATTAAGTATAAAAGATTTTTAAACACTTACTATCGTTTAAATTTGGACACTTAATTAGTAATTTAATGAATCATATCTATAAAACAATAATACTTTGTGCAATAATACTATTTTCATGTTCAGAACCTATATTTTCGCAATATATCGGGTACGGATATGATGCGGCTGGCAACCGGATAAAACGAGTGGTTGTCATGTCCACTTACAGTAATGATTCAAGAAAGGCTCCAAAAAAATCCTTTGTATCCGAGATGCTGTCAGACAAGACCATAAGGATTTATCCGAATCCGACAAAAGGGATGCTGAAGATAGAGGTCTCCGGGTGGTCGGAGCTGGACGCAGGCTCGATAACAGTTTTCAACACAAACGGGGCCCGACTGGTCTCCACTCCCCTCTCAGATCCTGCAACAACTGTTGACATCACCGGCTGCGCCCCCGGCATATACCTGATGCTTGTCAGGATCAATGACAAGGAATCCACCTGGAAAATAATAAAAGAATAACCTGCATTCCTGCAAACACAAACATCCATCACCCATAATTCCAAACACATGAACAATATCTACAGGATTTCACTCTGTCTGCTGTCTTTACTGTATTGCGGAGGACTTCGCGCAGAATCTGTACAAAATAACGGAGACTCTGTTCCGGACATATCTCACCCATCTGTTGTATTACATACTCTGTCCGATGATGAAATGCCGCCACAGCCGCAATCAGACCGGCCAGCACCGACATATGCCGTCAGCTCCCATGTACCGGTCTCCGTGAAAGTAAACAGCAACAATGCTGTCGGAGAGATACAGATTGAATCCGGTTCAACCCCTCTGGGTGCGAAAACATACAGAGTGCCTGTAAATGTCTGTCCCGGGCTGAACGGATTTCAACCTAACCTCGCATTATACTACAACAGCATGCAAGGTTTCTCACCCGTCGGGGCCGGCTGGAGTCTTGAAGGCCTTTCCGTCATAAGCCGCTCGGGCAAGAACATTTCGTTCCACGGTAAAACAGAGGGCGTGGTAATGAACAACACCGATTCCTTTATGCTGGACGGCATGATGCTGATCAAAATCAGCGACCAGTCCTCATCCGGACTCATACTGTACGAATCGGAGCAGGGAAACATCAAGGCCAAGGGGCATGTCAGCGGGGAAACAATGAAATGGCTCGAAGTCTTTTATCCCAATGGCAACAGGGGTGTCTACGGAGATCCCGACTGGAGCGACAACAGGCTTTTCTATCCTCTGGTTTCATTAAGCGACATACATGACAATAAGATTGTTTATGAATACACATACTCCGGCGGCAACCACTATATAGACAGAATCAGGTACAACGGAGCTTCCGTCGAGTTTTACTATGATTCCGGACATACCTCCTGCCCGCCCACATATTGCGGGGGGAAAAAAGTGGAACACTCAAAAATGCTGGCTGGAATTACATGTAAAAACGGTTCGGTGCAAACCGGATCCTATTCTCTTGTACATACAAACTATACGGGAACTCCCCACCTGGATGAGGTGTCATACTCCTGTTCGGGCAAGAACCTTAATCCGCTGAAGTTTTATTATGGAGACGGAAATACCATAGGTACTTTCAGCAAGAACACTACAATCCTTGGAAATTATTATACATATGATCTGCCGGAAAGTATCAAGACAGTACGGGGCAAATTCGATTATTTTACCAAATCAGACGGTGTAATCTCCCTTCCGAACAAGAATCCGTATGTCCTTCATCATAGAGACGGAGGCTTGTTCAACCATAGTGAAAACTATTTCTCAAATCAGTATAACGGTTCGGAAAGCATCCTGTTATATACCGACATTGGAGAGTCTTTTGCCATTACCAGGACCGATCTTGTTACCGGACCGGGGTTCGTGGACATACTTTGCGCGGACATCGAGGGGAAACAGGATGAAAGCATAATACGTATCAACGACAACATCTCCGGCACTGAAGACAGAATTGACTTCAATGTCTATAAATATACTTTAAGGGACGGTTTCACAAAAGACAACGCACATTCAAGATCCTTCAAATTCCATACAGTATATGAGGACAATGCAGGAAACAAGAGCACCCAGCCGAGATATTATTATTCCGGTGATTTCAATGGAGACGGAAAAATGGAGATCATGTCCATATCCGTCCACAATCCGTTCGGAGAAATCGAACGTCCGACAAGATGCTGTATCTATGATCTTGGTACCGGCAGGCTTCTGCACAACTCACATCCTTTCGCATTTAAAGTCGACTTTTCGGGATCCACAGACTCCCATGCTTCGGACCGGCTGTTCGTCATCGATTATGACGGAGACGGGAAATCCGATATCTGCCACATCAACAAGGACGGATATTCCATATATACTTTTGATGTTACAGATTCGGGATTGTTCAGCAAGCTGATACATTCAGGCACAGAAATAAATCTGTCCGGTCTGGAGAAGAAAGACATCATCCCCGGAGATTTAAACGGAGACGGGCTTACCGACCTTGCCGTGTCCCCGCTCAAAACCATAGATGGAGGCTCGGTCTGGAATATATACTATTCCATGGGTGACGGACGTTTTGACAAAACATCTTGTCCCGGAGCCGGTGTTACCGGACACCTGAAAACTAAGTTTGTGCTCCATGATATCAACGGCGACGGCAAATCCGATCTTATCAGGTGGGATCCGATAAATACGGAAACATATATCTATACTGAAAACGGTTTCATAAACAAGGGTATCATCGAGAATCCTTCAGATGCCGCCATACTTATTCCGGTCTCAAATACCTCGCGCAACACGTTTCCCGGTCTTCTGCTTCTTGACAGCCATGACCTGGTTCAATATTGCTATTCCAGAAACAATATAAGTGACAATCTTCTTACGGGCGCGGTAAACAGCCTCGGCGTCATTGAGAAAAATGACTATGGGTTTATCAACCATAACGGGATAGAGTCCGGTCTGTATGTCAAGGGGACAGATGCCTCATATCCGTATATCAATATTATCGAGCCTGTCCCTGTGATTGCCTCGACAGAGACCTTCTTTGACGGTGAATCCATTAACGAAAGCGGATATCAGTACACCAATGCCATATTCCATCGCCAGGGACGCGGTTTCTGCGGGTTTGAGGAAATAAAGGTTACGGACGCATTCGAGAAATCTGTTGTCCGTGAGTATGAGCCGTTCCGGCATGGAATGCTTAAATGTGAGACCTCTCCTTCCGGCAAGGTATCTTATTACAACAGGGAAGACGTTTCGGTCAATAAAACCTGCAGGTTACTGGTAGACAAAAAGGAGGTGTCGGATTTCCTGAAAGACGCATCTGCCACCACGACATACGCTTACAACAGTTACGGCTACCCGGTTGAGGAGAATACCGCTACCTCGGACAATATCTCTGTGAAGACCGTCATTGAATACAGCAATCATGACGATGTGGACGATATGGAGACAGGGTATATGCTCGGCATGCTGACTTCCCGCACCGTAACCAGTTCTCGCGGCAACTCGGTGTACACCACACGGGAAGAGATACCGGCATATTCAAGGGGACTGCCAACGGGGAAGAAAGCGTATACTGACGGAAACCGGGTTGAGGAGACAGCATTCAGCTATGATTCCAGCGGGAATCTGATAAAGGAATCGTCCCAACAGTATGACTCTCCGTCCACACTGCATAAGACATACAGCCATGATTCCTGCGGACGGCTCCTCAAGGAAACTGACGCGACGGGACTGTCCACGCAGTATGCCTACGACAGCCGGGGACTCGTCAGCGCATCGACAGACTGCCGGGGCAATGTGACATCATACGAATACGATTCATTCGGCAGGGAGATAAAAAGGTGTTGCCCTGACAGCACTGTGAGAACCGTGACCTACGCATGGGAGACAACCGACAACGGCGGCCTGTATTCCGTGTCTGAGACACAGACCGGGAAACCGGATGTAAAAAGATATTATGACGCTTTCAACCGTGAGGTGAGGACCGAGGAGACCCGGTTCGACGGTTCGACGATAAAAACTGACAGGGAATATGATTATAAGGGCAACCTGATCGCGGAGTCCATGCCTTACAAGTCAGGTTCGCCGTCATTGTGGACTACCTTTGATTACGACCAGTACGACAGGCTTGTCTGCAGGACAGAGCCGACGGGCAGACAGATATCCTATGCTTATTCCGGTTCATCTGTCACGGAGGATGACGGGATAAAGTCCAAAACCTGTGACTACGACTCTGCCGGGAACCTGATTTCCGTATCCGATTCGGAAGGTATCATTGATTTCATACTGGGGGCGGACGGACAGAAGGAGAGTATCGTCATAGATGACGGAAGCGGAACAGACTACCTGAACACGACATACGGTTACGACAGGTACCGCAGGGTGACATCTGTAAACGACCCGAGCCAGGGAGAGACACTGACTGAATATGATGAATCGGGGAACATAGCCTCCCAGACCGATGCCAACGGGGAGACGGTATCATTTGAACATGATATTTACGGGAGGCTGACAAAGAAGATATTCCCGGAATTTGAGACGACCTATACATACAATGACTATAACGAGCTTGTGGCCCGGAACTCAACCAACGGGACGTTCAAGCATTTCACCTTTGACGGTCTGGGAAGGCTGGTTTCCGAAAAGGAAGGAGGTGTCAGTGCGTGGCTGCAGAAGGATTACACATATGCCGACGGCAATGTCGGAACCATAACGTACACCTCGAATCACGGGAAGCTCACTACCGAGACATATGCCTATGCCAACGGGCATCTTAAGGAAGTGAAAATTTCTGACGGACAGTCGATATACAGGCTCGAGGAGGAGAACAGCCTCGGCAAACCGACACGGGCTATGACGGGAGAAATCCTGCGGATGTATGACTATGACGATTACGGATTCCCTACCAAAAGGTATGCGGAGTCGGAAGACCAGATCTACCAGTATGACCTGTACGAATTCGATCCGCAGACCTCGAATCTGAACAGGAGATGTGTCGATACGGGCTATTACGAATATTTTGAGTATGACAGCCAGGACAGGCTGACCTGTTTTGACGGAGAGACTGTAACCTACCATACAAACGGAAATATAAATGACAAGAGTGACGTAGGCTATTATCAGTACAAAAAAAAGAATAAACCTTATGCAGTTTCAGTCATAATGCCGTTTGACGGGACTGAAGAATCTAAGGGCAGCGAACAGGATATAGAGTATACCTCCTTCTCGCGTCCGGCAGGGATATCGGAGAACGGAGTAACCGCCCATTTTGAATACAATGCTGACGGCGACCGTGTAAGGACGACTGTCACCAAAGATAGAAGCTATCTTGAGCGTCACTATCTGGGAGGGTGCTACGAATGTGACGATGTCGGTCCGTATGCCCATAATTATCTGGAGAAGCTTTACCTGATGGGCGACTTTTATTCCGCTCCGTCAGTTTTGCTGAAATTGCCTTATGAGTTAGAGAAAGCGGATACCATTCCGATGCAGATTCCGGACTCACTCATACACATGCCTGTTGATCCGATTCCTGTTGACCCGTTGCAGCCTTGCAGGCCTCTTGGCATTGGAAATGGCCCGGATGTGACATGGCTGGATTATTTCTTAAGCGGAAAGCCTCACAAGTCCGGTGTGCACCAGATCCTGCGCGACTATCTGGGAAGCATCAACCATGTGATCCAGCCGGACGGGACAGAGGTGGAAAATCTCGGATACGACGCGTGGGGAAGAGTGAGATTAACAGAGGAAAAAGGCAGATATATGTCGGAGACGGATCCCCCGCTGTACCTCGGACGCGGTTACACGGGGCATGAGCACCTGCCTCTGTTCGGGCTTGTGAACATGAATGCACGTCTGTACGATCCCATGCTGGGAAGATTCCTTTCGCCTGATCCATACATAGCATTCGCAGACTGGCTCCAGAGCTATAACCGATATTCTTATGCTCTGAACAATCCTCTATGCTATATAGATCAGGATGGTGAGGTACCCATTATTGTAGCATTTGCCTTAATTGGGGGGATGGCTAATATTGCGGCTAATTGGGAGACAATACAAAAAGAAGGATTTTGGAGTGGAGTAAAGTATTTTGGGATCGGAGCTGTAGCTGGAGCCGTAGGGTCTGTAGCTGGAGCAGCAATGGCATCTGCCGTGGGTGCCTGTGGATTTGCAACAGCTCTTACCAGCTCTGCGATGGTTATGACAACAGAGGTCGGATTCCTTGGAGGGGGAGCAATTGGATTTGCCGACGGGTTGGCATCTGGGTTTATTTTAGGAACCGGTAATTCTCTCCTGCATGGAGAAGAATTCGGTCATTCAATTGTAAACGGCATTAATCAAGGATGGAGAGATGGATTGACGGCTGGAATTACAAACGGGATCCTATCTGGTTTGTCTGCGTCTCAAAAAGGAGGAAATTTTTGGACTGGTTCAAAACCCTCTCCTTTGAATTATAATGTTAATTTAGATCTACCTTCTGAATCAAAGAGTGAAAAAGGAACTTATACTGTCTATTACGGTTATGAACTAGGAACTGATGGTAAAGAAGTAAAGCGTTATATAGGGATTACTAGTAGGGATCCTATTGTTAGATATAAAGAACATTGGACATCTGATTCACCAAGAAAGTTTCTTAGTTATAAGGAATTTGAAAATCTGACTAATTTAACTAAGTTAGAAGCAAGAATTTGTGAGCAATATTTCATTAATAAATATACATTAAAAAGGCTATTGAACAAGCGAAATGAAATAAGCCCTAAATATTGGGAGAACTACCCTCTTTTAAGTAAGTAAAATTATAGTAGTAAGTAAATGTTCAAAATTAGTTTATATTATCAATGTATAAGTCTCAATTTTAGTGCTAATGTTATTTTTATTTGTGGAATTTTAACGATCTTATTTCTCAAACTTACTTATCAATAAAAGTTATCACATATGTTATGAAAAAAAAACGAATAGTTATTAAAGTTGGAGATATTTTCTGTGTAACGATTGACGATGAATCAAAATGTTATTTTCAATATATCGCAAACGACACTAGCCAACTGAACAGTACTGTTATCCGTGTATTCATGACTCACTATTCATTAAATGAAGAGCCTAAAATTGAAGATATTGTTAATGATAAAGTTGATTTCTATGCACATACAATCCTGAGGATTGGGATTGAAGATAATGTCTGGCATAAAATAGGTAATATTAAAGACCTGAGTTCTATCGATTTTGATGAGATTCTTTTTGCATCTGCCGAATATCTTATTCACCGTGAAGAGGAGGGTGAGTTAAGATCTATTAAGGTAAATCCTATTGAAAACTGGAATGTGTGGAAAATAAATCAAGATAGAGTATTTGTTGGAGAATTATCCGATACCTTATTAAAAAAAGTAGAAGTTGGAAGCTCTGTTATTTCTTATCGGTGTATTCTTGATCGAATTAAATATGGATACTATCGTGACGGAGGATGTGGATATGATGTTGCCAAACGTATTCCACGTCCAGATATTAATAGCTTCATGATGATTGAGACAGTCAATGAATTTAGATATTATCATTATAAAGGGGAAAATTTAATTGACGATTTTAGGTTAATTAAAGGAACGGTTCCCAAAATGATGGTATCAGATTATTTAAAACCAATTAAGTTCTGGGATTATAACTGGGGATCTGGTAATTTTATAACAAAAGATGAGTTCTTTTCAATCAAAACTAATTATTTAAATACAAATGCCTCGCTTGATAGATATTGATTCAATACATATTGGAGATGTGTTCTGCATGGAAATTGACAATTCATTTAAATGTTATTTCCAATTCATAGATATTGATAAAACCCAAAGCTGCACACCGGTTATAAATATATTCAAAACGCATTATCCAATTGATTTTATACCGTGTATAGAATCAATTGTCAGAGATGAGATATTATGTTCTGTCCATACCATAGTTTATGATAAATATTTAACGTTCCCATGGTATAAAATAGGGAATACCGGTTTTATCAGTTCCAATAGAGATAAACAAACGTTGTTTATTGACGATGAACATCCAAATGAGGAGATACTTAGTACCGTAGGTTCTGTTGAATATGGTTACTGGTGGATATGGGAGATAAACGGAATGCCCATGAAACAGTTCCCAGTTCCGTATGATCTGATTGATAGAATTGAAAATGGTGCTATTCTTTATCCTGAACAGATAGCTGACAGAATGAAGTTTGGCTATGACAGGTATACGTCAGCTGTATATAATGTAATCAAGCGTAAACCATCACAGGGAATACAAAGTTTTATAAAATCTCAATGTGTTTCAATATTAACGTATTATCATTTTGACGGAGAAAATTTAGTTAGACAGATAACCATTCCTAAAATTGATAATGGTGTAAAAATTGAAAACTTTGAGAATGGAGAGAATATGAAATTTTGGGATAGGAATTGGAAAGAATATGAATTCATTACTCCAGAACAATTTGAATCCGCCTGGAACAAATACAAGGAAAAGCCAAAGAATCCAATAACAGGTATAAGCAAATATGTATCAAACATATTTAGGAGATGATCGTATCTGTAATCAGGATTTCTCAGATATGGAACGCTCCTCTAAATGATTAAAATAGAATTATGCTAATATGGATTTCAAATCTATTATTAAAGACTGGAATAACGAGTTTCCTTTCTTAAAAAAATATACCGACCGAACTTTGTATGTGGTTGTAAAGCCTTTTATACTTGGGATACGGTTGAGTGCAAGTTCAGCCGGATTGAGGAGGGATGATGTATATAGAGTATACTTTGAAATAAAACCTTTATGGTTGGATAAAGTAGGAAATTCGATTTTTTGTGAAGAATTAAATATTGAGAAAAGATATTATAGAAGATATTATAAAAGATATAATAAAATAATTATAGCTGAAAATAGACATAAAGAACTATTCCCTACCGCATTAAAATGGATGAACATTCACTATGGTAAAGTACTACAGCAGAATGTTGACTTAACCGATTTTATAGAAGTAATCAAGAAAATAGAAAATCACGACATAAAATCAGGATTACGAAGACGTGTCGTTATGAGTCAGGTACTTCAACTTTTATTTGGAACTGCCTTATATTTGGAAGATGATACTTTATATAAATATGTCAAGGGTTTGTTTGATAAAGAGGTTATAATTTGGGGAAAGATACAGAAAAGGAATAAGAGAAGATTTTCTGCTGTTATTACTTGTGAAAACGGGAAGAAAGTACAAGAAACAAAGTTCTACTATACAGATGCCGAAATTTATTCACCGTCAGAAATTGATCAACTGAACCAAGAAATCTTCCATGATTTTGAGGATAAAGATCGGTTTTTTGCGAAGATTGAGGAGAACTGTAATCTTCCGAAAATTGCAAAACTTAATTTCGGAGAATTTGTAGGAATTGATGAATTCCAGCCGACAGAATCATTATGGAATAAGTTGCGTTTTGCTTTCAAACGCAACTGGGAATAAATTATATTTTAAGTAGTTATGAAAAAATCATTGGTTGTTTTATTATTTCTATGTATAGTATCAATAGCTGACGCCCAAACTTATATAGGCGGAGCATTGAGCCTGGATTTTGTTAATTCCAAGCAAGGCGGGAGATCCTCAACAAGCTATACGATTGAATTTTCTCCAGAAATCGGATATAATTTCAGTAAAATATTTGCTGTGGGAACCACTTTTGGAATCGGGTATATGGATTCCAATTCGATGTCCAATGGTATGACTATTTGTGGAATCCTTCCCTACGTGCGCGCTACATTTGCAAGGGCAAGCATAGTCGATTTCTTTGTTGATGTTGCGGCAGGATATGAATATATGTTCGACAGCTGGGATGGTGTCGGAGGATTTGTATCAGGATTACGGCCGGGAATCAATATTCATTTCACTAAACGGTTCGGTCTTATTGCCAGGACAACACTATTGAGTTACTCGCACATGGACAATAATACCGGCAGTGGTTTTGCTATCAACACTAACTTGGAACTGGGAGTACTCTTCAATTTTTAGCTAATATTCGACAAGAATGATATATCAGCAATCGCAGATATATATATCATTTAGTTTCTTTCAGTTTGTAATATCCGTCTTTATAAAGTGATACTTTTTAATGATATTCATTACTTAAATCAAAACAACATAAGCATATGCCTCGACTTAAATGGCTTCCGGCAGTTCTGTTTTTATGTCTATTGACAACAACATGCGGAATTAATTATGATAGTGGAGAATATCCCTCAAATGTATATTTCCCCAAAGAAGGCGGTTGCAAGATTATATTCGGGCACGCAGACGTTAGTGGCTTTACAATATATGAAGGGGATGAGAGCTGGTCTTATCAAGATGTGGATTCCACTTATTATGAGGAAGATCCCGATCATAGACTCATTATAACAAGTTCGGACTGGATTACCGTAAAGCATTGGTTAGATTCTGATTCAATTGTCTTATATGTAAAACCAAACACAACCGGTAAAAAACGTAAAGCCAGAATAGACTTATCCTTTCCTGCTAACAATTGGTCTGAAATAAACGTTAAGCAGGACAAGTAATTGGCCAAGTCGGTGCCATATTTATGAGAGTATGGCACCGACTTAAAAACTGTTATATTTATATATTGCAGTACTACAAAATATTTTAAGAGTATGTTTACTTTTAACATTGGTTCAGATAAAGGTAGGTTTTTGAGATAATTTCTCAAGTTGAAGAAGGAGCATAGCGGGCTATGCGACTGATGAGACTTGGAGAAATTAGCAAAAAAAATCCTTTATATGAGCCAATAGAATTTAGCATACACTCTCTAAAATTAAATTCGTGTTAAAAGTAAACATACTCTATATCTATGCAGTAATTAACAGTTATTTCTATCTATAAGTAAGTGTTCAAATTTTATTTATACTTACTTTGGAACTGTTCAAAATAAGTGCGAGAATTTTATACAATAGTTCTATCGGTAATTTTGGAAATTAATCAATATTATATATATTTGTAATATTTTACAATCATTATCAATCATTATGAAACAGAAATTTCTATTACTTGGTCTATTATCATTGTTTCTGCTTTCAGCGTGTGAGCAGGAACAAAAATATACCGAAACTGACGGTGGAGTCGTGCCTCTAAAATGGGAAACTGAATCTTGTAACAATCCCGGAATAACGGTTGCACTGGACAAAAGCAAGGGAACTGTCAATGTTACCGCTAAAGGGGAGGGTGAGTTTGTTTTGGAATGCACAAACAGCAATAGGCTTTTACTGAATTGCATATACATTAACAACCGGGTAGTGGAGTATGAAGATCCCGGATATTTTCAAGACCACTATTCGGGATACGAAGACGACAATATTAAATTCTCTATAACGGAAAACAGAAAGGTATCAGTTACTGTAAAGAATCATTCCATCAAAACCGGTTATATCGTCTGTGTAACCAATGGCTCAAGCTTTGCAGGAGATATTTCAATAAATATCGAACCTTAAGCTACAGAGTGATTCAAACAGTATCCAGTGTGTCATCGTCTTTAGGAGGGGAAGTTGTCCCCAACTTCCTGAAAATAAAGGCGACTTGGGGACAAGTCGCTTTCCTAAAACCGGCTGACCTGTACTCCCTGTCGGCAATCAAGAGAGCAGATATCAATAACCCCATGTGATTTCTAAATTCCTCCAATAAAATATTAAGCTTATGCGCAAACTTAAATGGCTTCCGGTAGTTTTTACGTCTTTCTTCTTGCTGTCTTCATGTATTTCTTATTACAATGGAGACTATCCTTCACATGTGTATTTCCCTAAGGAAGGAGGCTGTAAGATAATTGATGGTTCTGATGCTGACGAACTTATAATCTGGGAAGGTGACAAGAATTATACCTCTCAAGAGCTCAAAGATTCCGAAGATATGGAAGGGTTGCCCGGTCATCGTAACTTCAAGGTCAGTTCGGACTGGCTTACTGCCGAACATTCTCAGGGATCCAATACAATAACCCTGTATGTAAAGCCCAATACCACAGGTAAAAAGCGAACGGCGGTACTGAAAGCGGAGCACCCTGATCCCCCCTATAACAGTCCTTACAAAATCCATATAAAGCAAGATAAGTGACTTTCCACAAATCCCGGCCGAAGTTCGGCTCCCGGACTTGCTCCTTTTCTCAACACTGAAATTATACTCTAAACGATGAAAAAATTTTTCTTTATTTCTATAATCCTGCTCATGGCATCTGCTGCCTACGGTCAGGACAACGTTCCGGAAAACACTGCAAACTCCGTCGGCAAGTCCGGATGGATCAAGAAGGGTTACCGTGGATTCCTTGAGGTCGGGGGCGGAGGCGATGTAAAGGACTCCAAAGGCTCGTTCTCTATCAACACAACCCACGGCCGACAGTTCTCAAGATGCTTCTTCATGGGTGGAGGCATAGGATATACACGTTCTACAACCAAAGCATATTACAAGGTGCCGGACGATCCGAAAAAGTATTACTACACTGACCCGCACGATATCTTCTACACATATATGGACATGCGCTTCACGGTACCTACAAGATCGAGGTTCTATCCCTTTGCCGATTTCAAGTTCGGGCTCGGAGGTGAGACATCTGTTTATTATGTCAACTGCCAGACAGGGGTGCGGTATGGATTGAACAGGATCCTGGGGCTGTCCCTGAGCGTATATTGCACGATCCTGGAAAAGGATGCCGCAGCAGGCCCCATAATGGGTGTCACCGCAGGATTCGACTTTTAAAGGCTGTTTGAATTTATTACGAATTATAAGAATCACGGGTATCAGGCACATTGATATGCCTGATATCCGTGATTCTTGTAACATCAGGACTATATATCCCGGAATTGGGGTCGGGTGATGATTGTATGCATGAAGGATTGTGAGTGTTATGATGGGTAACAAGAATCGCGGATTTCAAGCACTTGTGTGCTTCGTAAGGGCGCGGAGAGGAACGGATTGGGGCGCGGATTTTATTACCGAGAGAATAGGGACGGTTGGGTGGGGAAGTTGGGGACAACTTCCTAAAAAATAATATCGGCTTGGGAAGCCACCTTCCCAAGCCGGACATATCCTCTTATAGTTTATTTACTCTTAGAGTCTATTCACGGAAAGGGACAAAACGCATTCCCGCCGCCTGCGAATGAAGATTCGCCATCTCAATGGCTGCGACAGCGGCTTCGGCACCTTTGTTGCCGAGCACGCCTCCTGCCCTGTCCAGAGCCTGCTGCTGGTTGTCTACAGTAAGCACCCCGAATATCACCGGTGTCCGTCCCTTGGCATTCAGTTCAGCTGTAGCCTGCGCCACAATCTGACACACATAATCGAAATGCGGCGTGTCTCCCCTTATCACACATCCGATCACAATAACAGCCGACAGATCAGGCATCGAGGCCACAGCCATTCCGGCAGCATTTGCCAGCTCCACAGTGCCCGGCACATCCGCCGAGAATATATTCTTATCAGCGACTCCGGCCTGACGCAACACATCAAGAGCTCCGTCGCGCAGCGCATGTGTAACTTCCGGATTCCATTTTGCCGTAAATATGGCACACTTAAATCCATCACGGTCTTTTATCTCGGGGATCTCAAGATTATCCCCGTTGGTATTTAATATCGTTGACATTATTAATCTCTAAACAACTTCTAAACTCTAAACAACTTCTAAAATTATTTCTTCACATTTTTATCCTTAAGAAAGGTGGTTTTCAATTTATGAAGAAAAAGTTTCCAGTTTGTATCGCGTTCCTCTTTCGTGTTTATAATCTCCGTCAGCGCAAGGATATCCTCTTCAAGATCCAGCGTCTCAAGCGCTATGGCATGCGGCAGCACAGCTTCGAGAAGTCTGAGCGCACGGGGACGCATAGAACTTATACGCGTCATCACCTTTGCCATGTCTATCGACATTTTTATCTCCTTTCTCGTAACTTTCCCCGCGCGTTTCTTTGAAAGTCTTATGGCTTCGGAATAAAACTTAAGAGCGGCCTTATAATCGCCGGAGCAAACAAGAAGCTCACCGATATTGCGGAGCGTGTCCACAAGCTTGTCTGTTGCCGCCACAACTCCGGAATTCACCCTGTCGTATAGCTTGCTTGCCGCTATCTGTTGTTTTGCAAGCATATCCAGAGCTTTCTTGCGCGAACGCAGGATGCGCGCCGACAGTTCCATGGCCAGTATGTGATAAGCGGCAAAACGGTCGGCATCCGTTCTGATCAGGTTCTCCAGAACACAGAACAATGTCTCCAGTTCTTTTCTGCTTTGCTTGTAATCCTTGAGCTCATAATAGATCTCGGCAAGATCAAACAACAGCATCGCAAGCACCACCCTGAATTCCGTGTGTCCATAATCCGAGAAACCTTTCAGCACACGCATGCTTTCCACAGTGCGTTCCAGCGCATCCATAGTACGGTTCTCGTTCTGAAGCTCTTTGGTGGCCGCGCGCATACTAAGCACGGACTCCAGAATCTCGCGGTCCTTGGAGTTATGTCCAAAAACCTCTGTCTCGACGGGTATATCAATAAACTTCATAATCTTTATTTTTTATGGAAGATACGCTTTCGCCACCGGAGGACTTGTGTCCCAAATATCCTCCATGGTGCCTTTTGGCATATTCCTCCCTGGTAAATTCTATCTCCTGCATCGTGGCAACAACCAGCACATCTCCTATCACGGTCATCATGGTGGTGGATGTTGTCGGTGTCAGTCCAAGAGGACAAACCTCCGGAGCACCCCCCGTCCAGAGAGTGACATCCGCTCCTTTAGCAAGGGGAGAATCCTTGTCTCCCGTAATGACTATGACAGGAATCCCGGGCACAAGTATATCCGCAAGATGTATAAGCTCCACAATCTCACGTGTTTTACCGGAATTGCTTATCACCAACAAAAGATCAGCGGGCTGAATCACGCCAAGATCTCCATGCTGTGCCTCCGAGGGGTGCAGAAACACGGCCGGTGTTCCCGTTGAGCAGAATGTTGTGGCGATATTCATGGCTATCTGTCCCGCTTTACCCATACCGGATGTGATCAGTTTACCCCCTCTGCGGTTCACATGATCCACAATAAGTTCTACCGCCTGTCCGTATGAGTCTGACACCGGAATATTCCTTACTGCCTGTGCCTCACGCTCCAATATGGAACGCATCTCCTCCTTTATATCAATTTTCATTTTTCAGTTCTTAGAAAAAGTTATTCCATCGACTTCTCCAATGCCTCTTTCCAGTGAGCCGGCATTTCTATCGAATGCATTGCCTGCGGATCATAGCACACCATTACTGTCTCGCAAGCCGATTTTATCTCACCGGTTCCTTTCAGGGCTATTACCTGCAGAAGCTTAAAGCTTTTCTCGGATATGGACTCACATTTTGTATACACCTCAACCTCCTCTCCGAAAAAGATCGGCGAGATATAACAGCAGTCTACATTGGCAATGACGGTTTCCACCTTTCTCCATTCTATGATACGCTCATGTATTTTACTGAAAAACCATGCTTTGCCTGTATCATAGAAACTAAGATAAACGGTGTTGTTTACATGACCGAGCACGTCAACGTCACTAAAGCGGATCTGCAGATCCACATGATGTTTGAATTCGGACAGGGCCGGTATTTTATGAGGATTCATTAATTTATATCACTTTCTTAAATAACAACTAAACAATGTCTCCGGTTTTTATTTAAACCGTATATCATGTATCACGGTCTTGCCAAGAGCATCATTTATATATTTAATAAATTTCGTTCTGTTCATATTGAGTTCCTGTCGCAACGGTGCCGCCGCCACCGGAACGGTCATCACCCCTTTTGCCACCGACGGACGCCCGCATCTGCCGGCAAGTTCATCGCCCGCCATCGCCCACCAGACACCTATCGCCCGCTGTTCGTCAAGTCCCGCGGTCATATTGCATTCCTGCAATGTCTGCCTGAGCACATCCCCTATTGTCTGTTCATATATCTTCTGCATTTTCCTATACTGTTCTGAATGTGCCGTTCTCAACCGCCAGCATCAGGCTTTCACCACGCAACGAGGCTATTGTCTCATCAAGATGCTCCCTGTTTGTATCGGTAATGAAAATCTGTCCGAAATTATCCTTGGAGCTGACAAGATCCATTATCCTGCCCACTCGCTCGGAATCAAGCTTATCGAATATGTCATCAAGAAGAAGTATCGGGGTTATTCCGTTGCGCTCTTTCAGATAATCATAAATCGCAAGTTTGAGGGCTATTGTAAAAGATTTCACCTGTCCCTGGCTACCGAGGCGGCGCATGCTGTAATCGCCCAGGCCGGTGAGAAGATCGTCACGATGCACTCCCTGCGATGTATAGCCCAGCACCCCGTCTTTCCCTCTTGTCTCCTCAAATATCATCTCGGGAGTCTTGTCTGCAAGAACACTCCTGTATTTCAGAGACGCTTTCTCCGCATCTCCGGAAATACGGGAATAATATTCCCTGAACAACGGAGAAATCTCCTCAATCCAGTTTTTGCGTGTCTGATATATGGCGGTCGAAGTCTCAGCCATACCCGCCTCAACAGATTCGTAAAGCAAGCGGTCGTTCACACCGGCACGCAACATTTTATTGCGCGATTCAAGGAATCTGTTGTAACGTATCAACTGTGTGAGATAGGAACCGAATGCCTGGGATATGACGGTATCCATCAGGTTCCTCCTGCGGTCGGCAACCCCGCTCACAAGCTCGCTGTCGGACGGGAGCACCGAAATAACCGGAAACTTCCCGATATGCTCCGATATGCGGGAATATTCTTTGCCGTTGCGTTTGAGGGTCTTCCCCTTTCCCTTGACAATTCCGCAGCTCACCCGCTCCGCCACTCCGGTATCCATGACATAGTCTCCCTTCACTATCATGGCATCCTGACCATGCCGTATCAGGGCGCTCTCCGGAACAGAACGCATAGGACGGGCTATACCCATAAAATGTATGGCCTCAAGCAAATTGCTCTTACCCATTCCGTTGCGGCCGAGCAGACAATTCACCCCCGGCGAAAGCTCAAGCACCGCCTCCGCTATGTTTTTGAAGTTCAATATGTCTATCTTTTCAAGCCGCATATCATGTCAATCCTTTATACCGAAAGCAAGATCCCCCGCGTCACCGAGACCGGGAACTATATAGCTGTGGGAGTTAACCTCATCATCGATATCCCCGCACCACAAAGTGGTCTTGTCCTGCGGGAAATGATCTCTGACATATTCCACGCCCTGTCTGGAAGCAATCACAGACGCGACATGTATCCTTGCCGGTGTTCCTTTCTCCAGCAGTGCCCTGTAGGCAAGTTCCATGGAACTTCCGGTGGCGAGCATCGGATCCACAAGAAGCAGTGTCTTCCCCTCTATGGACGGGGATGCCATGTATTCAACGACAACATCAAACGTGTCGCCCCCTTTCTCCCTGTAACGCCGGTAGGCACTTACAAACGAATTCTCGGCCTTATCGAAATATGACAAAAAACCTTGATGGAAAGGCAGACCTGCCCGCAGAATAGTAGCCAGAACCACCTGATCCGAAGTTTCCCTGCATTTCGCCACACCCAGAGGAGTGGTTACATCTACCTCCCGGTAATTAAGACACTTCGATATCTCATATGCCATAATCTGTCCCAGACGCTCAAGGTTAGTGCGGAAACGCAAGGGATCATTCTGTATATCCACGCTTCGCATTTCAAGCATATATCTGTTGGCCAGACTTGGTGTATCTGCAAAATTTATAACTTTCATGGTTATGTATGTTTAGGTTCTTTTTAAATGACCTGTACCCGGTTTGTATCTATTTTCACGGCATCTGCCACATCTTTTTTTATAGCGTCCATCAATTCCTCTAAGTTAGCAAATTTTTTCTCATCACGAAGCTTCTCAATGAATTTTACTTTTATATTTTTGCCATAGAGGTCTCCATGAAAGCCGAGCAGATGAACCTCAAGAGTCAAAGGTATGTTATCGGAGAATGTAGGCGCCTTCCCAATATTAACAACCGAACGGTATATACTGCAGTCTCCTGCATCCACATCAGCGGCATAAACACCTTTCGGGGGCAACAGCAACGCGGGGTCCAATTCCACATTAGCTGTCGGGAAACCCAATTCACGGCCAACCGCACGCCCGTGCACCACTCTACCTTCAATACAATACTCTCTTCCAAGCATACGGTTTGCATCCTTGATTCTTCCGGCAGTTATGGCAGCGCGTATTCCGGACGAACTAACCCCTTGCAATTCCTCCGCCATCTTTACCTCGATTCCATGTCTCTGCCCCGCTTCAATAAAATAATTGAGACTCTTACCCTTGCCATCGCTTCCAAAGCTATTGTCATAACCCAGCAGAATCAATCTCGCATTATAATCGCGACGCAGTATGCCAAACCATTGATCCACAGTGACAGCCCTCAACTTGTCGTTAAATTCAAGTACCTCCACCTCAAGCCCCATCTCCCTGAGACGCGACTCCCGCTCCCGGGGATTTTCAAGAAGGCGGGGTGCGCGTTCGGGAGCCACCACAGCCAATGGATGAGGCTCAAAAGTGATGGCCAACGGTGTCAGCCCCCTCTCTCCACAGGCCTTACGTAAAGATTCCGCCACCAGAGCATGTCCACGGTGAACTCCGTCGAAGGTGCCCACTGTAACTCCCGTAGGATTTTTTAATTTTTTTTGAGAATCTGATACGGAAAACATACTGCAAATTTAATAATTATTCAGTATTTTTGTACCGTGTAGTTGTTATTACTATTGATCTACTTAAACAGTTTCTAAGAAACTTTTACTCCTAAAACCCAAAAACAATCAGGTTATGAGCAATATTAAATCATTGGGAATACTCACCTCCGGAGGCGATGCCCCGGGGATGAACGCAGCCATCCGTGCTGTGACACGCGCCGGTATATTCGCCGGATTCAAGGTATACGGAATCTATCGCGGCTATAAAGGTCTGATTGCCGATGAAATCGAGGAATTCAGCACACAGAATGTCTCAAACATTATACAGCGTGGCGGAACAATACTGAAGACAGCTCGCTGCAAAGAGTTCCAGACACCGGAGGGCAGACAGTGCGCCTACGACGTCATGAAACGCCATAATATAGATTCCCTTGTAGTGATAGGCGGAGACGGCTCGCTGACAGGTGCACGTATATTCGGGAACGAGTTCTCCGTACCTATCGTGGGTCTTCCGGGAACCATAGACAATGACCTCTACGGCACTGACACTACCATAGGATACGACACGGCACTGAATACTATCATGGAATGTGTCGACAAGATACGCGATACCGCCACATCTCATGAGCGGCTGTTCTTTATTGAGGTTATGGGACGAGACGCAGGATTCCTGGCACTGAACGGTGCTATTGCCGCCGGTGCCGAGGCTGCAATAATTCCAGAGATCTCGACACAGGTTGACCAGCTTTCCGAACTTATTAAGAATGGATTCCGCAAATCAAAAAACTCATCGATAGTCCTTGTGGCAGAATCGCCTATCACAGGCGGAGCCATGGGTCTCGCCCAGCGCGTGAAGGAGGAATATCCGGAATATGATGTCCGCGTATCCATCCTCGGTCACCTTCAGCGTGGCGGTTCTCCGACAGCACACGACCGCATCCTGGCATCCCGTATGGGAGCTGCCGCCATTGACGCATTGCTTGACGACCAGCGCAATGTAATGATCGGTATAAAGAACGACGAAATATGCTATGTTCCTTTCACCAAGGCCATCAAAAACGACAAGCCGATCAATGAGGAACTGATGTCGACTCTGCGCCGCTTGTCGATATAATTTGAAAATGGTAAATATTCAAATTTAATTTATACTTACTTATTATTTTGCGGATTGGAATTTTATTTTTAATTTTGCATCCGCAAAAGGGCGAATACCAGAGTGGCCAAATGGGGCAGACTGTAAATCTGCTGGCTTA
>CAQFOZ010000032.1 GCA_948788915.1 uncultured Muribaculaceae bacterium
GACAGTCCTGTCAATAATGTCCAGCAAAGACTTACCCTCCTCTGACAACGGCTGAAGCAATTCCAGATTACGGATTGTGAATTTATCAAGACGTACGAATCTGTCACCGTCAATTCGTGACAGGGAAGTGATATGTCCGATATTTGTATGCTGCGTAATATCAAGATAATAAAGCAAGCTTCCGGCCGCTATTACCGCATCACGCATTCCATCAACGCCAAAACCTTTAAGCGATGCTGTACCGAAATGTCCGTTAAGACGTTCTGTAGCCGCATCATCAGTATACACCCAGTCCTCCAGTTCAAACACACAACAGCGATGGGAAATATTATCCTCGCAAAACTGGCGTGTACCATGCATTCTGAGGAGTTCCTTTGGAGCAATATTAGTGATCAGTTTGTCAATATAAGCTACATCTCCCTGAGCGCATAAAAACTCTCCGGTAGAAAGATCCAAAAACGCGACACCAACAGAAGTCTTGTTTACATGTATACCCGCAAGGAAGTTATTCTCCTTAGGTGGAAGAGAATTGTCATTCAGGTTCACACCGGGTGTGATAAGTTCTGTGATCCCACGCTTCACAAGTTTCTTGGTAAGCTTTGGATCCTCAAGCTGTTCACAAATGGCCACACGTTTGCCGGCACGAACAAGTTTCGGCAGATATGTATCAAGCGCATGGTGAGGGAAACCGGCAAGTTCCACATACGCGGCCTTACCGTTAGCGCGACGCGTCAGTGTAATACCTAATATCTCGCTTGCCGTAATGGCATCATCGGAAAATGTCTCATAAAAGTCGCCAACCCGAAATAACAATACAGCATCGGGATGTTTCTTTTTCATCGCCACATACTGGCTCATCAAAGGTGTTTCAGCTATCTTTGTCATCTTCAATTCTAATTTTTACGGACGATCATTGAAATATCTTCATCATCCACACGGCCATGCCAAAATATATAAGCAAGCCTACCACATCATTTATTATCTGAATGAATGGTCCTGTGGCTGTTGCAGGGTTTATATTAAGCTTCTCAAGAGTAAGCGGAACGAGCGTTCCGAAGACCGTAGCAAATATCACCACACAGAAAAGGGAACCCGCAACAGTAAACACCAGCGTATAATCCTGATTTTCCGTAAGCAGCACATAAAAGAACATGAGGGCGGAAATTACCACAGCATTGATTAGAGCAATACCGATACTTTTCCAAATCTGGCTCCAGAAATGTCCCAGATCAAGACGTCCGTTAGCGAGACCCTGTACGACTATGGCCGATGCCTGCACTCCCACATTACCTCCGGTTCCACCAATAAGAGGCACGAAATAAGCTAAAGCTGTAAGCGTAGCCAGCTGAGCTTCAAAACCATTAAGAATAATCGAAGACAATATTCCTCCCGCAACACCTATCAGCAACCAGGGCAGACGGGACTTTGTCTGTGCCAATACCG
The DNA here is from genome assembly GCA_948788915.1 of uncultured Muribaculaceae bacterium. Taxonomy (GTDB): domain Bacteria; phylum Bacteroidota; class Bacteroidia; order Bacteroidales; family Muribaculaceae; genus Lepagella. The sequence continues at coordinate 1,444 of CAQFOZ010000032.1, forward strand.
AATCATCCGCATCAACATCGGAGGATATACCGGAAGCGAGCTGGAAATCACGCTCACTCTGCTCACGCACCTGATCCATCACGTCGTCAACCGTAATCTGACCCACAAGTCGCCCGATACTGTCCACAACAGGCATTGCCACAAGGTCATATTTCTCAAAGTCTATAGCCACGTCCTCGATGGGCATATCTACCTTGACATACACCGGGTCCGATTCCATAACATGCTTTATCTTGGATGTATGAGGATGCGTAATCATTTTTTTCAAAGGAAGTACACCTTTAAGACGACCCTCGTCATCCACTACATAAACATAATAGATATCGTCGAGTTTCTCCGCTTGATGGCGCATTTCCTTGATACAATCAGGCATTGAAAGATTTTCGTTGACCTGAATGAACTCCATACCCATGAGTCCACCGGCAGTATCTTCGTCATACTGGAGAAGATCCACAATATCACCGGCCTGCTCCACATCTCCGATATTCTGGATAACCTCTTCCCGATCCTCCTCATCAAGTTCCTGGATAAGGTCTACGGCATCATCGGTATCAAGCAGGTCTATGAAATGTCCGATCTGCTCGGGATCCATGCCTTCAAGAAGCTTTTTACGGTCTTCCTCATCCAACTCCATGAGGACATCCGCTTTTTTCTCCTTGTCATCAATTAAATTGAAGACCCATTCTGTCTCTTTCAGAGTAAGATCCTGGAACAGTTCGGCAATATCAGCCGGGTGAAGATCCGAGAAAATCTCCTTTACCTCTACATCGTTGCCGGTCTCAATCAGACCGTGCAGTTTTTCTATATCTTTATCTGTTAGATCTTTCACTACTGTTGAAATTTAAATTTGTCATCTGCCGGCAATCAATAATGAAATGATGAGCCTCCGAGAAACTCTCTGAGAAGAGATGTGGTTGGTATCTGATCGGCAGGGATACTTTTAAAATATTCAAGAAAACGAAGAAGTCTGTTTGCCTCGGCATACTGTTCTATCCCATGCGGGACATTACGCAGCAGAGGCTCCGCATACTCTTTCATTACTCCCAATTCGAATATCAACGAAGAATTAAATGTTGCATCCGCATATTCTCCATATGGAAATATCCATTTTTCCTCGCCCCTGCGCACACTCGGCCACCTGCGGATTGTCTCCTGTGCAGATATGTGTCTGTATTTATGATCCCGCACTATACGCCGCAGCAATCTGTTGTCGGATGTAGAGATCCAGTTGTGATCGTCAAGCCTAAGAGTAGTCAATGCCGAAACATATATCTTAAAAAGATTATTCTCGGAAATTTCACATGTGAGTTCAGGATTCAAACCATGAATACCCTCTATGATAAGGACATCATCTTTATCCAAGCTCAGCGGCCTGTACTGCTCCACTCTTTTTCCAAGTTCAAAACTATATGTCGGCAGATTAATTGTCTCCCCGGCAAGAAGACGCTGCAGATCCGAATTGAATCTCTCAAGGTCAAGCGCATACAGACTTTCAAAGTCATAATCACCGGTATGATCCCTCGGTGTTTTATCCCGGTCAATGAAATAATCATCGAGAGATATAAGTTTCGGTTTTATCAGATTCGTCATCAATTGAATTGCCAGACGCTTGCACGTCGTGGTTTTTCCTGATGAAGACGGACCTGCAATCATCACGATACCCGCCTCTCCATTACGGCGACGCGCAGCGATCTCATCCGAAATTGAACCAATAAGTTTCCCGTGCAGAGCTTCAGCAACATTAATAAGATCTGATGTTCTTTTACTCTCAACCGCACGGTTAAGATCACCTACATTAGAGACACCAACAATTCTATTGAATTTTAGATGCGTGGTGAATGCATGATACATCTTATCCTGAACTATAGGAGACATTGACATTTCGGGATTCTCCGGATCACGTCCAAGCAACAGAAAACCACTTTTATATTTTTTAAGATCGAAAACCGGCACATATCCTGTAGACGGAGCCAAAGGGCCGTAATAGGAATCGAATGTATCTTCAAGCTTATAATAAGTAGTGTAAAGATGGTTAACTGTTGAAAGCAACGTCACCTTGTCAGAAAGGCCTTCCTTTTTGAAGAGTTCTATCACATCATCTGTCGGTTCCTCAATCCGCACAATCGGCAGATCCTTCTCTATGACGTCACGCATCACTTTTCCGATACATTTTATGTCATCTTCGGATATTTCCACAGCTTCGAGTTCCGGATTAAGAATTCTGCAATAATACCCTTTTGAAATAGAAAGTTCTATCTTTAGCCTGTAACAAGGGTATATTTTCCTGACAGCATGAAAAAGAACCATGCACAACGTACGTATATATGCCTCCCTTCCGAAACGTGATATATCTGACAAGAACTCTATCTGCTTGGGAGAATATATTTGATATGACAACGGCTCTATTTTATTGTTCACCAATGCACAAATTGGTCTAAAAGACAAATTCGTCTGCAAACCGGCACACACTTCGGAAAGCGATGTTCCACCGGGAATTTCAAAGAAATTGGAGAGATTCTTATTATAAATCCTGATTGTCGAGTCCATATATTAGTTTTGCGCATAGTTTCTAAGCAAATTTAATAAATTTATTTGTGAAATTTTGGCTGTATAAAAAAGAATTATTAACTTTGCAATCGCAAAATGCGTCAGAATACGTTGTTAAGCGTTTTGATGCAGTTGCGAACAAAGCCGGATGGCTTTTAAGGATGGTCCATTCGTCTATCGGTTAGGACGAGAGATTTTCATTCTCTAAAGAGCAGTTCGACTCTGCTATGGACTACTAATATTAACAAGACTAAAAAAAGAAATTTTTACAATGGCAAATCATAAATCGTCATTAAAAAGAATTCGCCAGGCGGAAAAAAGAAAGATGGAGAACCGTTACTGGGCTAAAACAACACGCAACGCAGTTCGTCGTGTACGTCGTATGACAGACAAAGAGGAAGCAACAGCAGCTTACAACAAAGTAAGTGCCCTTCTTCAGCGTCTTGGTCGCAAGAACATCATCTCCAAAAATAAGGCCAGCAACCTCTGCAGCTCCCTCGCGAAGTATATCAACAAAATTTAAAATAGTAAAATCCCCCGAATGGCATCCTGTGTGCCAGCGGACAGGATTAATGTCGGTCCATTCGTCTATCGGTTAGGACGAGAGATTTTCATTCTCTAAAGAGCAGTTCGACTCTGCTATGGACTACATCCCCAAATCCATCCTATCCCCGAGACCGGCAGTCTTTTTGATTGTCGGTCTCAACTCTTTAAAACAACACTCTCTTGTAAATAGCAATTTGAGTTTGAAGATTAAGAAGATTAAAAGGAGCGGTTTATCAGGAGATTTGGAATTTGATTTATATAAAAACACTTATCCATGCGTAAACTATTACTGTGCTTTATAGCGCTTTTCCTGTTTCCGGTATTTGCCGGAGCCGAATGGAACGACTCCATACGGTATAAAGGCGAGGCTGTAGTAGAGATCCCCGCCGGAGGCAACACTCCATTCTGGCTGATGAACGGCAAATATGGCGTTTCCTCTCTCAAAAACAATCACGGATATTTGCGACTATCCGCCTTTAAGGATATGGACACATCAAAACGTTTCTCATGGGGGGCGGGAGCTGATGTTGTTGTAGGATACGGAATGCAGTCGGTTGCCTATCTTCAACAATTATATGTGGAAGCCAAATATCGGTGCCTGAACCTTATGATAGGAGCAAAAGAAATGCCCGGATTTCTGTCCAATCCAGAACTCGCAACAGGTAATATGCTGTATGCCAACAACGCCCATCCTATTCCACAAGTAAAAGCGGGTATATTCGACTATGCTGATTTTGCAAAAGGCTGGGTCGGCATAAAAGGATATATCAGCTATGGCAAATACACCGATAACCGATGGATAAACAATTGGGTTGACAAGAAAACCCAATACACACTCGGCACTTTATATCATTCAAAAGCTCTGTTTTTACGTGGAGGTAACGCAAAAAAGTTCCCTCTCGAATTTGAAATGGGAATAGAAATGGCCACTCAGTTCGGAGGCACTACATATTATCCCAATGGGAATATAGTAAAAATGCCCCGCAAGCTAATCAACTGGATAAAGGCTCTGATTCCGTTGAACGGAGGCGAAGACACTCCCGTAGGAGAACAAACTAATGTTGAAGGCAATTTCATCGGAAGCTGGAATTTTGCCTTATCATGGAAACCTCAGGCAGATTGGAATATAAAGGTCTATTTCGAACATGTGTTTGAAGATCATTCGATGCTATGGTTTGATTATCCCTGGAAAGACGGACTTTGGGGTGTGGAGGCAAAGTTACCTCGCAACCCGTTTGTATCAGAAATTGTTTACGAATATCTTTATTCCAAAGACCAGGCCGGAGCGGTATATTGGGACCATACTCCTGAAATAAATGAACAGGTCAGTGGCCGTGACGGATATTATAACCATTACATCTGCAACGGATGGCAAAACTGGGGTATGGGAATAGGCAATCCGCTGTTCATCTCGCCTATTTATAATTCTTCCCACGAGTTGTTTTTTGTCGGTAACAGACTTTGGGCACATCATCTCGGCATTAAAGGTGAACCATCCAAATATGTAGGCTACAAAGTTCTTGCAACCTATCAAAAAAACTGGGGAACATACCCCAGACCCTTTCCTGAGGTAAAAAGCAGTTTCAATCTTCTGACAGAACTAAATTTCAAAGTGCCGTCATTACCGGGTTGGCAGGCAGATCTCGCATTCGGTATGGATGCCGGATCATTGATAGGTCATAATTATGGAGTGCAGGTTAAAATATCCAAAACAGGCTGGTTATTCGGCAAAAAGAAGTAATTGACTATGAAAATTATTAAAGGAAACATATTTATCTGTCTGATTTCAGCATTGGTTGTCTTGTGCGTCTTATCCGGCTGTAGGAAAGTATCACACAACGGCAAACTTGACGGTCAATGGCAGATAATGAAAATTGAAAATCTTGAAACCTCGGAAGAGATTGTTCCGGAGAAACGAATGTATATATGCTTTAACCTTCATGTCGTGCAGTTGACATCAGTAGGATTCGGCAATGCAAGCGGAAATATGCAATATGACAAAAAAGCCGGGATATTAAACTGGGATTTCCCTTATATTACCGACGAATCCGGTATGAACCGTTTGAACAAATGGGGCATCTATACAAATCCTGTCAGACTTGAAGTACTGAAAGTCAATAACAGAGCTTTGATTCTAAAAACACCAGAAACTGTTATAACCTGCAGACGGTTCTGATGCTTAAGCCGTTCATGATACCCGGCATACAGGAGGCCGGATGCGATGAGGCCGGACGTGGATGTCTTTGCGGTCCGGTAAGTTGTGCGGCTGTCATTCTCCCTCCAGAATTCGTATGCGAAGATCTTAACGATTCCAAGCAACTGAGCGAACACAAACGAAGTGAGCTGCGCAAGATCATTGAACGTGAAGCCATAGCGTGGAGTGTGGTAATGGTCGGTCCGGAAGAGATTGACAGAATAAATATCCTCCAGGCTTCGATAGAGGGTATGCAACGCGCGTTAAATAATCTCAAAACGAGACCTGAACACATACTGGTAGACGGAAATAAATTCAAACCATATCTCGACCCGGTAAAAAATATGCAGATTCCGCACACCACTGTGGTAAAAGGTGATGCAACATATATGTCCATTGCCGCAGCCTCAATTCTTGCGAAAACACATCGCGACGAATTAATGAAACAATACGCGACCCAATATCCGGGATACGGATGGGAGCAGAATATGGGGTACCCAACCAAAAAGCACAGAGAAGCAATCAGACAGTTAGGCGCGACACCAATACATAGAAAAACCTTCCGTCTTATAAACTGTTAAAGTCTAAACAGTTCTACATATTAATGGAAATTCTGGATATACATACCCATAACCCGTACCCGCAACCACACGGCATTATCAATCTTAGAATAACTCCCGAAAAAGACATCCAAGAGCTGGAATTTATGTCAGACCAGTTATATTCCGTAGGAGTACATCCTTGGGACATAAAGAGACTGCCAGAATCCGGATTCTGGGAAAAGTTTGAAAGAACAGTACAGACACCGAAAGTAGTGGCCATCGGAGAATGCGGAATGGATCTTGCCGAGAAAACACCGGCATTTATTCAACTTCAGGTTTTTCGGAAACAGATTGAGATTTCAGAAAACCTTCACAAACCTATGATTCTTCACGCGGTAAGAAGCTGGGATATTATATGTGGTTTGCGACGTGATATCAGACCCCAAATGCCATGGCTTATTCATGGCTACCGTGGGAAACCCGAAGGAGCTTTGCAGCTGGTTCGTTCCGGTTGCTACATCGGATTCGGGGAAAAATTCAATCCAGAAACATTGCTCCGGATACCCGAAGACCGCATTTTAGCAGAGACAGATGAATCTTCTTTGACCATAGAAAAAATTATAGGCGTATTGTCCGAAATAAAAGGTTTCGATTTAACCTTACTGATTAAAGAGAATTCAAAGAATTTTCTTAACTTTGAAAGTTAGAGAGTGTTTGAATTTAACACGAATTATATCTAAGAGGATATTTGAGATTCTTTTCATCCACCCAAAGGATCTTTCCGGTGAATTTACCGGGGTTTTATCAGTCGCGTAGCCCGGCCGAAGTTCGGCTTCCAGACCTGCTCCTTCTTCAACCCGAAAAAATTCCCTCGGAAATCTCTCTTCGGGTGAATGAAAGTTAAATCCAAATACTCTCTTAGTGCCATAACTGACAGATTTTAACAAAAAGTCAAAAATATGCGCAGACATTTTGTCACAATAATCGTATCACTGCTTGCGCTGGAAGCAAGCGGCTTACGTCTTGAACCTATAAAATACGGAGATTTCTCCAACTGGGTCAGCCGTGATGTCAAAGAATCCAAACTGCTTGGAGGAAAGAAGAAAACCTTATATGAGATTGCACCGTCAAGACATATACCGGGTGAAAACAAAGCATATTCCAATGAAGGAGGCTCACCATGGGCTACCAGCAACGCTTACGCAAAAGTGTCGGGCATTGTAAAAGGCTCCGGCACTGTGGAGCCGGCTATCATAGCAGGCAATAAAGTAGCAAAGATGCAGGCAAAAATGGAAGAAGTCAAAGTTCTGGGAATGATAAATATGAACGTTATGGTTGCCGGAACCGTATTTTTAGGTAAGATTGATGAACCTATCACTTCACCCAAAGGTCCATTTGCAAAAATGGAAATGGGCATCCCATACAGGAAACGTCCTTCAGCTCTGGTATATGACTTTCAAGTGGTTATGCCAGCAACAAATACGCGGGTCAAATCTACGGGGTTCTCCTCTAAAAAGACTCTTCATGGCAGAGACAACGCTGAAGTGTATGTATTGCTTCAGAAAAGATGGGAAGATGAGAAAGGCAACATTTATGCACATAGAGTTGGAACCGGACGGGAACGTTACGCAAAAAGTATTCCATGGACAAAACAACATGAACTCCCCATACATTACGGAGATATAAGTAAAGAATCATGGTTCAAGCCATGGATGGGATTGCTCAACGGGGAAAAGGCATACTACGCACGTAATTCCAAAGGGAAGCTTGTACCGGTCAACGAAATAGGATGGGCTCACGAGGATGCACAGCCGACACATGTACTTGTAATGGCATCCTCGTCATGTGGAGAGCCATATGTCGGCACAGAAGGACTTACTCTTTATATCGATAACGTAGCGTTTGGTTTTTGACGACACCGGAATATTCGTGGTACCGGTAAAAAGTATATTCAATATAATTACAGACAAAGATTATGAAAATAGCACTAATAGGATACGGTAAAATGGGTCATATTATTGAAAAGATTGCTCTCGGAAGAGGTCATGAAATAGTATGCACCATTGATACCGACAACAGAAATGAATTTGACAGCGACGACTTCCGTTCCGCTGACTGCGCAATAGAATTTTCCACACCGGCTTCGGCTGTAGAAAATATAAAGTGTGCCTTCACACAAGGCGTACCGGTTGTATGCGGAACAACAGGGTGGCTTGCATCGCTTCCTGAAATAAAAGATATGTGTGCCGACGGGAATGCCACATTTCTGTATGCTTCAAATTTTTCAGTAGGAGTAAACATATTTATGGCAATCAACAGATATCTTGCAAGCATAATGAACGGATTCCCGCAATATACGCCGCATATGGTCGAAACACACCATATCCACAAACTTGACCATCCGTCCGGTACGGCGATAACGCTTGCAGAACAGATTGCCGACTGTACCGAAAGAATATCAGGATGGTGCGAGCCTGATGACAGTGGAAAATGCCCGTTCTCTGCGGAAAATGGCGGAAGTCTTATGCAGATTGACCATATCCGCTCCGGAGAGGTGCCCGGTATTCACACAATTGACTGGGTGTCGAACGTTGACAGCATTTCCATTACTCACAGTGCCAAATCACGCGAAGGATTTGCCTTGGGAGCAGTCCTTGCCTCGGAATGGCTCTCAGACAAAAAAGGATTTCATGAGATTTCCGAAGTATTCAAATTTTAAGAGAGTGTTAAAAGATGAAAGAAAACTTTATAGAATCGCTTAAGCAACATATCAAACAGATAAAGACAACGCGCTGGATACGTTTCACCATTGTTTCCGCAGTATTCTTTTTCTGGGTGGTTCTGATGGGTAATCCCTGGCTCGGTTTATTATGGCTTATATTACTTGACATATACATTCTGAACATCATTCCATGGGGATGGTGGAAAACAAAAAAAGGTCCGGTACATACAGTCATGGCTTGGGTTGATGCCATAGTGTATGCTTTGGTCCTGATTTATTTCATATTCGCATTTGTCGGTCAGCAGTATGAGATTCCATCTTCAAGTCTGGAGAAATCCCTGCTCGTCGGAGACCGGTTGTGGGTAGACAAAACAATTTATGGGGCCAGAGTTCCACAAACACCCATACATTTTCCTCTTGCCCAGCACACCCTTCCAATTCTGAATGTCAAAAGTTATATTGACAAGCCACAACTTGACTATCACCGGTTACCGGGTTTCCGCAATGTTGAACGCGGAGACATAGTAGTATTCAATTATCCTCAAGGAGACACTGTGGCTGTCAAGATTCCAAATCCGGATTACTATCAAATTTCTTACGAATTGAAGAAGGAGGGAATCACAGATCCCCTTGCATACATGAAATCAAACGCGGCTACATTCGGAGAGATTGTGGTCCGTCCGGTTGACCGTCGCGAAAATTATGTGAAACGAGCCATAGGTCTTCCAGGAGACCGTCTCAAAATTTCAGGTGACACTGTATATATAAACGGGAAAGCAATAGCTGAGCCGGAAAACGTACAGTACAACTACATCATACCTGTAAACGGTATAATTTCAGATGAGAAATGGCTTGAGCTTGGAGTTCGCGCTGAAGATCACGGAGCATCCCCCATACCTAATGAATTTGCCGGATTCTCTTTCTATGATGTACCTCTCACATCCGCTATGAAGAAGGAGATTGAGACATGGCCCGAAGTTATAGGTCCTCTGCAGCGTGAAAGCCAAAGCGGCTTTTATGAACTTGGAGATATATTCCCTTTAGGTGCCAACTATGGCTGGACACGCACGGACATGGGAGAGTTCTGGATTCCCAAACGAGGACAGACCCTGCATCTCACCCCTGACAATTATCCTATATATGAAAGAGCCATACGTACTTATGAAGGGAACGAACTAACTCTGAAAGATGGCAAGATTTATATTAACGGCAAACAGACTGAATATTATACGTTCAAGTTGGATTACTACTGGATGATGGGAGACAACCGTGACCGCTCGGCCGACAGTAGGTTCTGGGGCTTTGTTCCGGAAGACCATATTGTCGGTTCCCCAATGTTCATTATAATGTCTCTCGATCAGGAAAGGTCTCTTCTGAACGGCAAGATTCGATGGAACCGGACTTTCGCCAATCCAAATCCGGATAAAAACAAATGGAACGAATAAGCGATTTCTTCGCACCTTCGTTAAAACGGGTAAGAAATGCTTTTATGCATTCCGGGGCAGCGGTAGGTTCATCCCCGAAAGACCATGTCCGCGCACAACTTGCAGGAGGGATAATATTAAGTGTACCCTTGACCGGAGGCAACTCCTTATTGAAACACCGTGATATCGATCTTAATCAGGTAATGGTTTCACAACATGGAGACTGGCAGCATCGCCACCTCGGAGCATGGCAGGCCATATATGGGAAATCACCTTATTTTCCACACCTCATGCCACTTATTCAAGAGGTTTACTTAGAGCACAGCCATGGAACATTCCCGGAATTCAGCAGGGCACTGTATGCTATTGTAACGGATTTCCTTGATCTTGATGCAATCCGGAGAAGCTCTGAACGTTTAATAATAAATAGAGAGTATTCTTCCCGTCTTGCAGACATTCGCGAAGAGACGTTGCAGAAATGCGATATAGGTCTAACTATATTCGATCCCCTCTTCCGTATAGGGAAGGATACCGTTTATCTACTTATTTAGATATAAAAAATGCGCAGGCTTCTGACCATACTTACACTCCTGACAGTTTTATGTCCTGTTATCTGCCTCTCTCAGGAAGATACCGACATTGATGTGCGTCTTAAAGTCAAAGCCTACAGAGGATACAAAATAATAGTGGATGAATATGGAGATTCCTGTCTATACACATTCATTCGCGATGTGAACGTTTTTCCTCCACTTAAGTTCAAAAATAAAAAGCAGGAACAATATTACTGGCGCACCGTACGCGATGTCCGCAAGACGCTGCCCTATGCCAAACTCGCATTCCAGGCTTTGTGTGAGACTTATGAATATATTCAGACCATACCCGACAAAAAAGAGAGGGAGAAGCATCTGAAGCAACTTGAATCAGACATATTCAATGAATATAAACCTGTGGTTAAAAATATGACCAGAAACCAGGGAAAAATACTGCTCAAACTGATTAACAGGGAAACCGACCAATCATCGTTCAACATAGTAAAAGCATTCCTTGGATCTTTCAGGGCCGGATTCTGGCAAACGTTCGGGAGATTCTTCGGGATGAATATGAAGGCGGGATATCATCCCGACAAAAATAAAGAAGATGCCATTATTGAGCGGATAGCAACTCTTATAGAACAAGGAGCTCTTTAACCAACTATAATAACCATTAAATATTTAATTCATGAAAAGAACAGTATTATTTCTAATTATTGCCTTATTTGTATCGGCAATTTCAGTAAACGCAAAGAAAAAGACCGCGCCTCAGGATTCCATCCGCATTCTATTTGTAGGAAACAGTTATACCTACTATAATAACATGCCAGCAATGTTCGACAGCATTGCACACACTCAGAAAAAACCAGTTGCAATCACCACCGTTGTAAAAGGTGGCGAACGATTCTCAGGACATCTTAAAAACCCCCGGCTCAAAGATCTATTAAAAAAAGGCGGTTGGAATTTTGTTGTGCTTCAAGAACAAAGCACAGATCCTGCAATGCCAACACAGGAAGTAGCCGCCGGCACATATAAAAACGCTCATACTCTTGACTCACTCGCCAAAGCAGGGTCTCCGGATGTCAAAGTTATTTTCTATATGACATGGGGACATAAATATGGCTCCCGCATCAAGAAAGAGGGCTATCCATTGATTGACACCTATGAAGGTATGCAAAAACGTCTTGCCACAAGTTATCTTGAAATGGCTTATGATAACAACTCCATCTGTGCGCCTGTCGGACTTGCATGGGAACAGATACGCAAGAACCATCCTGAATATGTGCTTTACCGGCCGGATGCCTATCATCCGTCAGCTCTCGGCAGCTATCTGATAGCCAACGTGCTATACACGTCTATTTTCCCCAAACCCTATCAAACAGCATACACAGCGGGATTCAGTCCCGAGATGGCGGAAATAATTCAGCAAACTGCACAGCAAACCGTTCTCAACAACAAGACTCTCATTAATATGAAATAAAAATCAATAAACCGTCTTCTCCGAAAGATTATTGATTTTTGCGGAATTTTAAAGAAACTGTTTAAAAGTAAACACTCTTTTAAACAGTTTCTTTAAAATTATAGCATAACATCTTTTTGCAAGATTAAACCATTTTGGGATACAATGTAGATTGACGGCAAAGATGTATAGTAAAACTTATCATCAAATTCCCCCACGTCTGCCACAAGAGCCGAAATCCATGATTCATTAACAATCTTTGCGGTTCCTGAAATACTGATAGTTATTATTTCTATACTTGTCGGGTCAATATTATTCAGTTTCCCAAACTCCGCATCGCAGGAACTGCAATCAGGGTCATAAAACATAATCAGACATACACTGCCTGTCTCTTTTATTAAATGATTTAAAGATATTTCCTGATTATCTTTTAATATCTTTATGTCGGATATCTTTTCTCCAACTCTGTTCTTTCTGATGTTTTTAAGAAGATATTCCGTTCGCATGTATTCTGTTTTATCTTCAGCACATCTCATAAGATTAATGAGGTATTCTTCAAGCAGAGCATGCGAATATAACGGTGAATCCGGTTCTCCTAAATAGTCAACGACTGTCTTATTGGGATGCTCTTTTATTCTCCGGTAAAAATCGAGCCATATTTTTTCGCGGTCTACACGATTCAAATGACCGGCAAGATACAGATAATCCACGATTTGCTGTTCCAGTGAATCTTCAGACAGATTATCGGCATCAACATTATCCCAATAAGACAGCAGCCTGTCATACAGATCGGTATTTGTTTCGGATTGGTGAGCCTTACCTGTACACCCCACATTGACAAGCATTATCATGCAAATACTAATAACGCGGGATATTGACATAGTATGGTTGAATATATTTCTGACCTTTGTTTTCAATTTTTACACAAAACGAAGTTTTTCCGTTGTTCTGATCTCGCCCTACGATATTTGCATTATCAATTGCCAACGTATTATATGATATATCTTCTGCAGAGGTTGTATTCATTCTGAACCGGGCATTCAGCCTTAGGCCAGAAGTGCTTCCGACAGCAGCATAATCAGCCCACTCAATACGCCATTCATAAGATATAATATTATCTTCGGAGGCTCCTACAAAACCTGATTTCCCCGTAGTGACTGACAAGGGAGATCCATTAAGCGCATAGATGTTCTGTTTATCGCTCTCAAATGTAATAATCATTGGAAACTGAGACTGCGACAATCCTGATGGAATTGTAAGACCTATCGACAAATCACTGCTGATAGACGCAGACGGAGCTGTTACATCAACATTTGTAAATTCCCACGGTTTGCGGAGCATGAAAGTTACAGTACGTCCTAATCCTGCCGAACCTCCGCTATAATATATCCGGACATTTTGTTCCAGACGCCGGCTGTCGGCAGGCACTGCTTTTGTTGTTACATTCAGACTATACCATCCATCTCCATCCAACGACACCGTTGCGTTTTCAATCACATCTCCGTTTAAATCAATAGATTTACTCTGATTCAAAGAAATGCCGGACACATTAAATTCTACCGACTCATCTGCCACGTCATAGATTTTAAGCATTGACGGATCAAACGGTGTGCCGTCTGGAGTTGTATAACGGAATCTTAAAGAATACCCTGATGTCTGCTCGGTAAATATAACACGTGTGGCACCAACTTCAATAATTTCACCCTTATACCCGATTGAAAAGAGATCTCGAGTGACTATAGACGCAGACAGATTGTTATGTGCCGCACCATTCATGGCATCAAGCAGTGTCGGAGAGCCTTCACCTCCTACTTCAGTTATTTCTACAGTATACTGAAAATTGCGTAACAGGTCATAAAATCCGAATTTTCCTTCTTTGTCACGACCTATATCTATCTTATAATAGCACCTTTTCCCTTTATATTCCCCTACAATAATCATATACGTTACAAGAACGTCACTCCCGGCATTAGCAACTCCGCTTTGAGACCGCTCATAAATATAGCAAGGAGTGTCAATTTCCCCAGCTGTCAGTCTGTATTCCGATTCCTGTAATGCTTTGCTTATTTCATCTTCCGAGGTATGGGTCATACCCTCATCACTTCCTGACGGGTTTACACCATAATAACCTTGTTTAATTATATCGTCATAACTTATAAGAGTGTTATCCGAATCTAAAAACGAAGCAAACAGATGATCCTTGTATATATACGGAGTAATAGTGCCCCTGCTCGGACGATTCACCACAGTATATCCAAGCAACCGGAATACATTTTCGTCAGCAGAACTTTTCGCTGTTAATTTTACGAAATTCCGTATTAACTTAACTGTCAGCTCCATATTGTCCTCAATATTATCAAGTTCCTTAATGCCCCAATATGCATCTGTTCCGTCTGAAACGACCAACGCCGGCATTACCGTTGTTTCACTTGCCATTGCGGATATGTATTCTCCTCCTGTTATATCATGAATATCATCTGCCGAAGTTATGACGAAATGTAGTCTTCGCGGACGTGATGAACTATAAATATTGTGAACTTTGAAATATACCTGTTTAGTTTCCGCATCAATATTTATGATTGAGATATCCTCAGGACCTATAAACTGAAGCATTACACCAGACGCATCAAATACAAAAAGGTTCACTTTTAACGTATTGAGCAACTCATCTACAGTAGGTTCGTCACTCATTGCCCGTGTAGAACCACCGAATCTCAGCTCCGGGAAGTAAGCACCGGTCACAATCTCTACAGGAGTTCCCTCCGGTACATCGGTTTCAGGCGAGTCCGGTATGTCGCGACCTTGACAAGCCGACAGAAATACAGACAGTAGAAATATGGCTATTGTATATAGTTTTTTCATCATTTGTTTCCACTTATTGACGTGAGCCGGTCTCCCCAACTGAAACTACGTTTATTAGTAAGAGTATCTGTTGTCCAGAACCACTCATCATAGACACAACGCACAGACCTTCGTTCGCTTGCAGTTGTTGAAACTATTGTTACTGATGGATTTTGTTCATCATTATCTACATCCACACCTCCGGACGCACACCAATACTTTGCAGTCTCTCCTTCTGTGCCAAACAGATAGGGAATATATTGCTTGTTTGACAAACGGCAGATATACTCGATCTCCGCAGCTGTCGGCAACCGCCATCTACCGGCGGGACGGCCGTCCTCCTGATATGAGGCACAACGCCTTTCCGCGCCGGTGCGCGAAATCTGATAAGTGACTCCCCATTGTGATGCCACACGCAACTTTGGAGCGATAAAGCGTATCTTTTCCGAGCTACGGTCTGCCGGATAATAATATTGCAGTTGCCGGTTGGATACAGCCATACTCCATGAAGCCACAGCTGTTGCCGAGACCCCGCTTTCATTCAGATTATCAACACTCCGAGTGCGGGGATCAGCTATAATATAATTGTCACCGCCCGCAAACTTAGAGATCGTCAAAATATAGGTATGTTTGTTTTTTACATAAGCATCATCATCGTGATATGAACCAAGCCAATAACGCTGTCGCTGAGCATTGCTTGGCCAATTATTACCTAAATAACCCTTGTATTCATATTTAGGATTCAACAATCCACCAGTATTGGTTAGGTAAGTTGTGTTCTGATTGTTTATAAAACGTGTGCCTGAGGCTGTAGTCTGAGTCGTGATGTAGATTGCAGGAATCTGGGTGACGACTACTGTGGCATGAGCCGAAGGATCATTGGCTGTAGCATTGATATGTCTGAGCCGGATGCGGAAAGTATATGCGTTGATCGCTGACTCGTCAGTGATATTTGGACCATTGTTCCATGATATGTGAAGATTGCTGCGTTTGATGTTCAAAGTTGTATTTACAGCATCAAGTTCTATTCCGGCAAAATCTGTCCTGGGGGAATAATCCTTACAATTGCTGTATGGATATCTCCCGTTAGATGTCAGCGTTATACTGCGGTTACTTTCATTTTTGTAATCATACCATGACAGTTCCACAGACTCTATTTCCACAGGATGCGAGGTGTTATAAGGGATTGATATTTCAGTTTCATTCTGCATCTCATAATAATACGCGTCAAGGGCTGATGAAAAATCATTATTATTGAACAAAAGATACTTGATTTCCTTAATATCAGTTGTCAATGTCTGGATATTCCACTCCATATTATAATTCCAGTCAAAAAGCATATCTACAGGCTTTTGAATAGTTGTACCACCGAGACGGCCTATCGTGACACGCATATCGTAAAATGTGTTCCGCTCGATATAATTCTTTTCAGGCTGGACACTAAGCCGGTAATACGTAACCACATTCTGTGTGTTTCCGTCGGCATCTTTATAATACCATGGAATCTCCAAGGTCAGGAAACAATTTCCCTGCGGAGAAAACGGATCCCATTTGTTAGGATAAGAATAAAATGGAACATCCTGGATATAAGAATATTTCGGTTGTGAAGAATCTTTTGTAAAAGCAGAGCCTACACCTTGAGCCACTTTAATATCATTGGAATATAGACAGTCTTCGGCCACCGGCTCGGCCGCTGTGTTAAGCACAGATTTCCGGACACCATTAGAAATCCATACATGCATTTCGCCTGCACGGGAAAAATATTCAATGGAATCAACCTGCACAGTACCATCCAAAGGATCTTTTATTTCCTGTTTCACTTTTATTGATTCAGGCAAATCTACAGAAAGCATCAGCTTAGCGGCAGAACGCTGCAATAATATGGAACCAGTTACGGTGCGACTGTTTCTGTCAAGAGTCAATTCAGCAAAGCCGTCCATTGCAAAGTTATCCTGTATCTCCGTCTTGTCAAAACTACTGTCTACAACTGTCGATTTAAGACCATTGACAGTTTTGGAAACCAACCGGGTGTTATCTACATTGGCTACTGCGTAAACATAACACTCGTCAGAAACCGGCCCGAACAGGCCATCCTCCTTCAGAGCATTTTCAGGCAATGTAATGTCAATATGACGTGAATATTCAAACGCTCCGTCTATTTCGACATCAAAAACCGATTCGCTTGTTTCATCGTCATGGCCGGACTTCTTGAAGAAATACAGATGAAGCCGGTTTACAGAAAACTCATTCAATTCATCACCACCGGCTCTCGACTGAACCATCGGAACACTGACATTCAGACTGATACAATCTGATTTAGGCAGAGACTCATCCGTGAGACTATCCTCACAGGACAGAGATAACAAGCTTAATATAGCAAACGTAAATAAAATATATGTATATCGTAAACTATTCATTTACAATTTATTCTCTCTGTAAATTATAAATTTTGAACTCATTGCCGGTGTCAGTGGCGCATACAGTACCGTGCCATCAAGTGTACGGACCTCAACAACCAGTTCCGCCCAGTGGCGATATGAGTCGGCATCGCCTTTGCCTCTTATATGTATTTTGGCAGGTTCGCCTACAATTCCTTCAGCAAAAACCGACTGCGATCCTTCAATAACTTTCCCGTCACCATCCACATCTACAAATTCAAATGCATCCACCCCATTTTCTCCGGGTATTAAATATGCCCGCCATGTCGCCCCAATTGGAGACAATATATGGAATCTACCGGTAGCATATAATGTGGTGCCGTTCAAGATAGACAGCTGCCCTTCCTGACTACCGTTATAAGTTTCTGTTGTAACAGCAAAATTGCTCTCGTCATAATCCCATTTAAGAAATCCATCCGGCTCCATACTTACAATATCATCAAGCTCAAACTCATTTTTTTGAATTACCCAGTCACTTACATCAACATCAAGTCTGAGCAATGTATTGAAAGCATGGATATTGAAACGGTAAATGTGATTTCTGACAAGTTCACCGCCAATTTCCGATTCAAAAGAATCCAGACCTATTTCAAATTGACGTGGATCACTTCCGGGTGAGAGTATCGCTGTTACCCGGAACTTCATATCCTTGACATCGGCTTCCGGACAATAGAATCTGAAGGAATCGTTAATTTTTCTTGCTGAGACAGCAGATGCCTCCGGAGAGGAAGGATATATATTGGCAAATTTCAATCCCTGGGCATAGTCATCGAATCTTGGTCTTATATAGCCTTGACTTATCCACGAGACCATTTCAACATCCGTAACCTTCGGATAACTCTCTCCGTCAGGATATTCTATGGCGTTTACTATTTTGTCAGTCACCTCTACCTTACATAGGCTCCGTATAAGATCTATCTGTCCGGCGAAAGGTGCGTCGAGACCTTGCATAAGCAATTCTTTGGCAACAACAAATCCCTTTATTCCATACATTGGAATACCGATGTCTTCCGAAGGGAACCAGTTTTTGTCCATACGAAAAGACTCCATAACATCCGCTACGCGGGTATTTCCGGGTGAAAAATCGTTATACTTGCCTCCCATACTCTCGAGATTAGCAAGAATCATAACTGTAAAAGGCACATCGGCATCATCATCGAATTTATCAAAATAATCGTGAGTGAATGACACTGAAAGCGTATAATAACCGTCATTGGTCACATCGCTGCCATTATAGTCAAGGTATGATGGTATTACGGATTTTAACAGCAGTCCGCTTTGGTCAAAAAATAGAATACGCATATCATTTACCTTAAGAATGCGTTCCGCTACATTGGCCGCATTCTCCTCCCAGACACCAAGCGCACGTGTGGGCAACTGTTTTTCGTCGGTATATATAGTGAACTTGAATGATATTGTGCTTACCTCGTTCCCCTTATCCGGAACGGGTTCATCGACAGACACGCATGATACGGTCATGACTGATAAAATCAGCCATAACATACCATGTGTCAATATATCAAACAGTTTTACCATTCCTGATACTGAACCGGAGGTGTCGACCAGCCATTTAGATGAATCATAGAGGCTTTATCCCAGTTGTTGTTCTTGTCAAGTATAAATGTTATCTCATAATTATCCTGTCTATCGAGATAATCCGTATCAGACATATAAGAGTAAAACTCTCCTTTATATAAAAGAAGATTCCTTTCAAGAGGTATAGATATGATTTTTTCTCCGTCTGAAACGCGGTGCACTTCAAGGCGAGATTCTGTTTTAGCGGTAAGTCTCCCGACAGACAGTTCTGCTCCGAGTGCTGACTGAACCGGAATCGTTGAAATATCTGTTTCAGCTAAAAGAGGAGAAACATGCCAAGGCTTATATTCGACCTTTCCTCCTTTATCGAGAGTGTTGTCATAACCCATTTCAGCGTTATTTGATGAAATTGAGAATGTAAAGTCTGACTCTTGCAACAAAGTACCGTCAAGATTATGCAGCATTACATAAATCCTGTTGGTATTTTTTGTAAGATACAAAGTGGCCGTTTGCGTCTGCTTGCTGCCTAAAGTATTATTATCAATAAAAGTCACTCCTTTTGACAATCCATGATACAAATTATTCAGGCGTTGTCTGGAAATACCCTCTTCAGTATTTAATATGACATTATGATGTTCAAGAATATCCGCCGAAGGGTCGGCATAACCGAAGGAATTTCCCTCGGCCATGCCTGCCCAACAGAGAATATCATACGATCCCGGCGGTATAGGAAGAGCTACTTTATAGTCAGCAGCCTCAAGTGCTGTTCCTTTATCAGAGAAAGAATATACCTCTCGTCCCGTGTCGGAATCGAACACCTTTACATCCACAGATTTTACCTGACTTGCAAAAGCATCGGCATTGAGCATATTGCGGTCGAATATGATTTTGAGTTCATATTCATTGGGACATTCATCAAAGTCCTCCGTAATGCAGCCGGTCAAAGCCAATGTAGCAAGAAACGAGATGCAGATATTGCCAAGGTGTCTTATTTTCATATGTGTTAATTCAAATAATTTAAGCAATTACCATTCCCATTTCTGAACGGGAAGTGTTGCCCACTTCTGAATATTCACCCGGAATCTTACCGCATAACCAACTTTATCTGTTGGCGGCAACAACGGATCCGTATTGCTGATAATTCCGGTGCCCAGACCAGCGATATTGTCGATCTGTATTGTATAGATATGGTTACGCACAATGCCAAAATCCCCGGTTTTCATTATACTCCAGTTCCATTCTGCCATTGGCTTGTCATAATTGTCATTTCCGCTGCGATGCCAGCCCCAATGCTGAATTGGTGCGCTGAAAAACGCCATTCCGTTTATATAAGCGTGAGCACCACCAAGATTCTGATACAACAGACGATTTACCTTTGAAATAGCCTCAGGTGTATTGATTTCAGTATAACTCTGTGTTTCTGAATCATAGAAATAAAATCCGCTATTAACTGCTTGTATTTGCAAAGTTACAAGATCTCCTCCGACTTTAAGTCCTATACGGGCATCTTTCTTCGGATGCTCTACGGCAAATGTACCGGTTACTGCCAGATCTTCTTTTCTTACCGGAGCATAACCTGTACCATCCCTTTTCAGGACGACTGTCTGTGTTTCAAGCAATCGGTCATGAATAGTCTTTACACCCTCTATATCACCATCGTTTGCCGCATAAATTTCAGGTTTACCATCGGAATTCTTTTGATACGTATAGAAGGATTTTACACTTCCATTAATTGAGTATTGTCCAACCAACACAACAGAAGGAATAGACGTTAAAGGAAGATATTGCTCGGGCATACCGACACCTGTAAGACGAGATCCCTTTAATGTGCTTTCAATAAGATATTGTGAAGAATTTATAGTATTTGTAGCAGTTGTAGCGGACTGATAATATACAGAATATGGATATTCCTCTGAATCAAGAATGTCATCGGCAACCAATGGATAATTATCTTTATAATAACCCGGAGTACGTGCCCAGAAAGAACGGAAGTGATCCGGACGGTTCCATCCTTCGAAAAGGAGACCATTTAATGTAGAGTATGGCTCATAGCTTAGTCCTTCCCCATTTGCCTCTCTGTATGATTTTAGGAAATAGAATTTCTTTTCATATGCGTTAACACCCCAATTTTTAGGAGTAAACTTAAGTGTGATGCCGTTTGCGGCAGAGAAATCTTTCACAGCATTCTCTGATATATTGAAATTTACTTTTGCGGCATAACGTTCTACGTAGATATCAACTGTAACATCTGAGACTTCTTCCTGTGTCATTTCTTCAAGTTCAGTCTTTGTCAGAAGCTTATTGGTATCAAACGGGGTCGCCATTATCAGCTGGTTGCTCAGACCTGTAACCTCGTCAAGACCATAATATACAGAGTTGTTCATCGCGAAATATTTTTTACCACCATCTTCAGGACTATAAAATTTCTCCAACAACTGTGCCTGAGCCTGTTCCATACTCCTGTTCTCATAGAAACTGGCATTGACTGCATTAATAATGCAGAGTACATACTGGGGCATTTTTTCTCCCTGAACCAGATTGACAGGCACATTTGCCTGATAAAATCCATAGACCGAAGATATTGCTCCTGGAGTGGTTGGATCGACAGCTGCGGTCAGACCCAGCGGAACATGACTGTGATAGTTCTTGTCTGCATCATAAAGATAAAAATCAATAGTACGGATTTTGTTTTCGTCTTCTGTACCGTTTGAATAATCTTTTTCCGCGTCATCTCCAATAGTAGCACGGGAACGATTGTTATCACCACCGGCATTTATGAGATTTACCTTTAGATACTTTACCTCGGATTTGTCGGCAATGGAATCGTCGTTGTCGCTTAATAAAGGATCACTGGAAGAACAAGCTCCAAGAATTACCATCGGCAATCCCACAAGCAACATTTTCAGAACTTTTTTCATTGTTTTTTTGATTATGTTAATAATGAATTGTTATTTTATTCTTTAATTCTTTCAAAGCTTCATCGGATTCTTTCACACCTCTTGACCGTGCCCTGAGAAACCACGCCTCAGCCTGAGCATACCGATGTTGAAGCGCTTCTACGACACCCCTTGCATAATCGGATTCAGGAGATGACGGAATATCAACCAACAGTTTGGCCGCCTCATTTATATTACCTTCGGAAATACACCGGTTCACAGTTTCGAGGGTCTGCAGCTCCACCTCTTCATACTGATGCTGATACTCTATTCTATATGCCGTACGTCTAAGTCCGGGTAATATCTTCTTGCTGATCCAAGCCCAGGACGCACCGTGATTCCTTAACCGTGCCTCTTTTGCATCAAAACTCATGTCACTGTCAATTATATCAAGAAGCTCGACTTTATCATCAAGTGCTGAAGAAAGAATCGCTTTACGTAATCCCTCCCAATCTTCAGCAACATGATTTATCCAGATAATGCTGTCTGCAAGATGTTTCTCAGACAAGATATAGTTCCTCACTGCCTTGGTTCTTTCATATGCAATCCGGTCATTATTGCTGTATGAGCCTTCCGGAGACGCGTACCCCGTAAGCTCTATCCTGTGGATTTCCATTCCAAGATTATTGCTCACAGAGTCAATTTTGTCTGAAATAGAACTCAATTCTGTTCTGTTGTCAGCAAATGTTGTGTCAATATCTGTCCTGTTTATCCTGAACTGTACACGCGCGACACCGACGAGATTTTCTGTCAACACTTTGCTGTGCGACACATCTACAAGTGGGAAATCAAACTTGGGCAAAGTATCGGCAACCGTAATCTCAACAGTTTCAACAGCAGGTTCTTCCTGTATTATTACGGCTGGTTCCACCTTCTTTGAGCTACCAAAATAATACACCAGACTGACTGCGGCTTTAGTTGGTCCGACATAATTTTTATTGCGGGTCGCAATCTTTCTTCCGCATTCAGAACAAGGAAACTTGTCATAACCATAACGTGCGTAACCGACTGCAATCTCAGTCTCCACCCCCCAATGACTACCAAAACGCCACGAATAGCCATATCCGACACCGATGCCTGCTGCCCATCCCTGACGCCTGAACTGCTTAAGAGTTGAGTTGAACTGACCACCGAATAAATGACCGGCAAAGAAATGACCTCGCAAATTTTTATCCCGCAGCCAATATCTCAATTCCGGTTGTACCATCCAGTGTTTCCATTGTCTGCCATGAGATAATTCCCATCCATTGTAGTTGCCGGATATGTCTATGGACCAATGGGGCGCCACCCTAAACTCAATACCCAAATTGGCATTATACAGAGCATCATATAGAATGTTGGTCTTTACAGCGACTCTCTCCTCAGCACTACAATTTATTCCGAGAATTACTGTTATTGAAAGTAGCGTTATTATGGATTTAAATTTCATCCGGTTTTAATTTATAGCTGTTATTGTTTTTACAGCTTGAGTTAATTCAAGCCTTGAAAAGTAAATTTACCATTTAATTTTGTATTTTGTTTACTCTATTACAAAAAAACGCATTAGCATAAGATAAAAATACTGAACAAAGAGTTATCCAAAGATAAATTATATATTATCTTAAAATAAATCATACAAATTATCAGCCCTAGATTCAAGAACGAAGTGCAAAAATTTCCGTACTGAATAGCCCAATATTTT
>CAQFOZ010000033.1 GCA_948788915.1 uncultured Muribaculaceae bacterium
TGAAGCTGACAGGATATTTGACAGTATCCTCTACCAAAGCTTCCGGATCGTAAACAGGCCATTCGCTGTCTACAACACATCCATCATGACCGAGACGGTGCCAGAACTCTTCTGCGATATGTGGCGCGAAAGGTGCGATCAACCGAGTTATGATATCCATAGCCTGTTTGTTGGTTGATTTAAGTGAAGACAAATCATTTACAGCTATCATGAACGCGGCCACTGAAGTGTTATAAGAGAAACTCTCAATATCTTCAGTTATTTTCTTTATAAGTTTATGTACTGCTTTGCGCTCCTCTTTGCACATCTCCTTATCTGAACTCAGGTCGGCTTTCTCAAATAGTCCCCAAAGTTTTTTAAGGAAGCGGTTCACTCCGTCTATGCCATTTGTGTCCCATGGCTTGGACTGTTCTACCGGTCCGAGGAACATTTCGTAAAGTCTAAGCGTATCCGCACCATAATGTTCTACAATATCATCTGGATTTACGACATTGAACATTGACTTGGACATTTTTTCAACTGCGTATCCGCATATATATTTCCCGTCCTCAAGAATGAACTCGGCTGTATTGTATTCTGGGCGCCAATTGCGGAATGCTTCTGTGTCCAGAACATCATTGGAAACAATATTTACATCCACTCTGATAGGGGTTGTGTCATATTCCTTTCTCAGCCCGTGGCTTACGAAAGTATTTGTATTCTTGATGCGATATACGAAATTTGAGCGCCCCTGTATCATTCCTTGATTTACGAGCTTCTTGAAGGGCTCCGGTTCGACAACCATTCCCATATCGAACAGGAATTTATTCCAGAAGCGAGAATATATAAGGTGTCCGGTGGCGTGTTCCGCTCCACCTACATAAAGGTCGACATTGCGCCAGTATTCATCCGCCTCTTTGCTTACGAGAGCATTGTCATTGTGAGGATCCATATAGCGTAGATAGTAGGCGGAAGATCCGGCAAATCCTGGCATTGTACATAATTCTATCGGATAACCTTCGGCGGTCTTCCAATTTTCTGCACGTCCAAGTGGCGGTTGTCCGTCCTCTGTCGGTAAATAGCTGGAAACCTGTGGCAATTGCAAAGGAAGTGCGGATTCATCCATCAGGTAAGCCACTCCGTCTTTATAGTATACCGGGAACGGTTCTCCCCAGTAGCGCTGACGGGAGAATATTGCGTCGCGCAAGCGATAATTAACCTTTACTTTTCCAAGCCCCTCTTCTTCAATAAAACTCTTTGTCTTGGCAATTGCTTCCTTAACCTCAAGTCCGTTAAGATCAAGTTTGGGGCCACATGAGTTGATCATTTTTCCCTCCTTTGCATCGAAGCTCTGTTCTGAGACATCAGCGCCTTCTATAAGCGGGATTATTGGGAGGTTAAAATGTTTTGCAAAAGCATAGTCTCTGGAGTCGTGTGCCGGTACGGCCATAATAGCGCCGGTACCGTAGCCGGCCAATACATAATCACTTATCCAAACTGGAATCTTCTTGCCGGTAAGCGGATTAATTGCGTAGGATCCTGAGAACACACCTGATACTTTTTTCTCTATCTGGCGTTCACGCTCTGTTTTATGTTTTACTTCTTCAAGGTAATCTTTGACAGCCTTCTCCTGTTCGGGTGTTGTCAATTGGCCTACATATGCAGATTCGGGCGCAAGCACCATAAAGGTTACTCCGAATATTGTGTCGGCACGTGTTGTGAAAATTTCAAGTTCGATATCTTTGTCCGCCACCATAAATCGCATTTCTGCGCCTTCAGAACGCCCAATCCAGTTGCGTTGCGTCTCCTTAAGGGAGTCGGACCATTGTACGGTATTGAGATCATCAAGCAGACGGGACGCATATGCCGATACGCGCAGGCACCATTGGTTCATCAGCTTTTGTTCAACCGGGAAACCTCCTCTTACGCTCAGACCTTCGCTTACCTCATCATTCGCAAGCACTGTGCCAAGCTGGGGACACCAGTTTACCATCGTTTCACCTTGATATGCGATACGATAATTCATGAGCAGTGACCGTTGCTCCTTTTCTGACATGTTATTCCATTCCGTGGCAGAGAAAGTCAAATCTTTTGTAGAAGCAGGATTTATACCCTCGCTACCATGCTTGGAAAAATGGTCAATCAGTTTTTTAATTGGGAGTGCCTTTTGCAGATCGTTGTCATAATATGAGTTGAACATCTGCATGAATGCCCATTGGGTCCATTTGTAGTATTTAGGATCGCAAGTGCGTACTTCTCGACTCCAATCGAAGGAGAAACCGATTTTGTCGAGTTGGTTGCGATAGCGTGCAATATTCTCAACTGTGGTTTTTTCGGGATGCTGACCGGTCTGTATCGCATATTGTTCAGCAGGAAGACCGTAGGCATCATATCCCATCGGGTGGAGGACATTGAAGCCTTGCTGGCGTTTGAAACGCGAGTATATGTCGCTGGCTATATATCCGAGAGGGTGCCCTACATGCAGACCTGCGCCCGATGGATAAGGGAACATATCCAGTACGTAAAATTTAGGTTTTGAGGGATTCTCAGTTACTTTGTAAATATTATTCTCGCGCCAATAATTTTGCCATCGGCTTTCAATTTCCTTATGATTGTATTCCATAACGGTTGATAATTCTTTCTAAGTAAGTGTTACTATCGTTTAAATTTGAATACTTACTTAATATATGATTTATTACAAAATTAATAAAAATAAGTATACTTTACAATTTGCAAGTTTCTCTGAAAAAGGTATAAAAGTCTTATTTGTAAATCACAATAAAATTTATTGGTAAATCACAATCTTCTCTATACACTTTCTTCTATTCCGGTTCTCGTAAAGTTTTATATATGGATACGTTTTTGTGAAATGTGGATATAAAGTCTTATTAGAGGCCAATATGTAATATTCATAATAGCATTTGAAAACTTGGAAAAATGTTTTTGGGAATAAATTTTTTGTGATTTGTAAAATCTATTTAATCTATTTCTTGTCCATATAGGACCGTTGTCGCTCCCTCCTTCCAGATGTGTAATTTGAGGACCCGGGATGATGGTTCTCCGAATCCCTTTTTCATGTATGCGTTTTTGAAGATCCGTTTCTTCAAAATATAGAAAATAATCCGGGTCAAATCCACCGACTTCGCGATAGACTTTCGCGGGAATCCATAAATCAGCACCTGTGATGTATTCTACAGGTATTGGTTCAGTGATAGTTTTATTACGATAAGGTGGGAATTTATGAAATAGAGATATGTATCGGAATATTAGGTCTTTAAATAGCCTTTTGGGTGAGGGAAGGAAAGAGAAACTATGTGATGGAAGATTGTTGGAATCAAGGAGTATGGAACCTAAAACTCCGTCTTCTGGATGTTCTGATGCATAACGGTGGAAAATCTGAATCGTATTGTTAAGTAAAACCGTATCTGAGTTTAGGAGAAAATAGTATTCTCCTTTTGCATATTCTGTTCCAAGATTATTGGCTCTCCCAAAACCAAGATTCTCTTTGCTCTCAATTACTTGTACCCATGGAAAATCTGTTTCCAGCATCTTTACGGATCCGTCGGAAGAAGCATTGTCTACAACAATCACTTCATACTCCACACCGGTAGTATTCGCAACAATAGAATCAAGACAGTTACTGAGCAGTTCCCGGGTATTATAGTTTACAATTATTATAGAAACGTCCATGTCATTGATTTTTTTGTAATTTAGATATTGCGGATCGTAAGATATCGTTCAACGGATGTCCGGAAGGTGATCCTTTCCAAATTATTATTATTGTATAACAGATGGTTATTGCAATACCGATTGTTAAAGACAGAATGTAGTTGATAGGTAATTTTGAAATTAACACCAATATAGGTATGAGTGGTATGAATTTGAGCGTTGAGAATAAAAACAGGCGGTAATCTTTTATGATAGGAGCGATGTGTCGTACGGCAATGAACGATAGAACCATTATGGCAAATTCAGAACAGGCCCAAGTTATGGAGGATCCAATCGCTCCAAGTTGTTTTACAATTAAGAAATTAAGTATAACACTGATGGAAGCTCCTATGCCTGAGTTGATTAAAATAGTTTTATCTTGCTTCATTGGGATTAAAATCTGGATTACCATTATCTGTTCACAGCCGATTATCAAGATCAGAGGGATTGTGATTCTGAGTGGTATGATCGCACCTGCATATCCGGTGCCTGACAGAATATGTATTATCTCAGGTGCAAAAATGAAAGTCCCGATTATTATTGGCAATGCGAAAGTAAGAAGAATTTCGTAGCTTAACCTGATTTTTTCAGAAAACTCCTCCTCTTTGCCGGAGGATAATAAGGAACTCATCCGTGGAAGCATAACATTGGTAAATGCTGTATATATGCCTGAAAAAATGTAGTATAGCCGTGTTGCTGTGTAATAGTATCCCACCTCTGTGTCGTTTGTCGCAAAACCTAAGAAAGTTGTGTTTAAAGTGGTATATAAAGATGTGAGAAT
Organism: uncultured Muribaculaceae bacterium; assembly: GCA_948788915.1. Lineage (GTDB taxonomy): Bacteria > Bacteroidota > Bacteroidia > Bacteroidales > Muribaculaceae > Lepagella. Next base: position 4,469 of record CAQFOZ010000033.1, read on the forward strand.
CATATATGAACCTGCTGTAAGGAATGGTTTCCATGTCGATCTCAGGTTGACATTGTGTATACTCAGTGTAACGAAATGACGGGAATATGAGAAATTGATAGTAGCATTCAACACCGTCATCAGGCATGTAAGCAGATAATATATAGCGATATCAGATTGCGCACGCACAAGTAAGAATATTGAAATTGCGTATGCTGACTTTACTATGATTGAGCGTACTGTGATAAATTTGAAGTTTTCCAAACCATTGTAAAGCCATTCGATGAGAAAGAGATTTCCAATAAGTTTGAATACCCCAATCCACATCAGATGGGAATTCTCTCTTAATTGTGTCACAGTAAGAGTTAATGTGATTACAATTGCAACTGCTATAAATGTGGCAATTGCATTCAATGTAAAAAGAGAAGAGAAAACGGTATTAAGTTTTTTACGGTCTGTTTTGGATGCCGCAACCTCCCTGATTCCTATGACGGATATTCCCATCATGGAGAATAGAACCATATAATTTATAATGCTGTCAATGAAATTGACAAGACCGATATTATCAACACCTAAGACTCTTGAAATATATGGATATATGATTAATGGGAAAATATAGTTGGTTCCTGTTAAGCCAACGCTGTAAAAAAAATTCTTTTTAATTCCCATTTGTAAATCCGATTAATTCTTTATTCTCCAATGGCCTGGAGTGCAAAATTAACAATTTTTTTGATATTTAGGTGAATACACAGTAATATTAATAGCGTAGTTTGGATTGGAAAGATTCCAATAAGAAGTGCAACGGTCATCTCCTCACTCCTCCTCAAGGGAAGGTCGTGCGCCGAGGGGGCAATATAAGGCAGTCGCTTTTCGTTACTAATTAATATGGAAAAGAAAGAGTTGCAGAAGCTTGTTTTTGCCAGCAATAATAAGCATAAATTGGAAGAGGCGCGGGCAATCCTTCATGGAATGTTTGACGTTGTGAGCCTCAATGAAATAGGCTGTCATGATGAAATTCCCGAGACCGCAGATACGCTTGAGGGTAATGCTCTCATAAAGGCAAGGTGGGTGAAAGAGAAATATGGTTACGACTGCTTTGCTGATGATACGGGGTTGATGGTTGAGGCTCTTGGCGGAGCACCGGGTGTGTACAGTGCAAGATATGCAGGAGAACATTGTTCTTTTGCAGATAATGTGAACAAGATGTTGCGGGAGATGGAGGGAAAGAAAAACCGGAAAGCTTATTTTGTTACTGTTATTGCATTGATTCTCAATGGTGAGACGACTGTTTTTGAAGGCAGAGTTGATGGCTATATAGCAACAGAGCCTCATGGCCACGGAGGTTTTGGATATGACCCGATTTTTATTGACGGAGTTTCCAATGTTTCTTTTGCGGAGATGTCGTCAGAGGAGAAGAATGCTGTTTCTCATAGAGGACGAGCCATGAGGAAACTTGCGGAATTTGTTAAGAATAGTGAATAGTAAGTATTTAAATGTGAACTCTTAATAGATGTCAGATAAATTGATTATTAAATATATAAAGTATGTAATTTTTGCCTGTATCTGTTTACTTCCCACTGTAAGCCGTGCTGAGCAGTGGCGTCTTCATCCTACTTACGACGGTAATATTGAAAGGGTTGTGGATACTCCTGAATTTACGTATTTCCAAAGCCATAATCAGCCTTTTGTGGAAGGAACAATGGCTCATTCTTCCGTATCTTGTAGCTTATGGAGGTTTGACAAGGAGAATGAGGAGATGGAGTGGTTGAATAAAGACAATATTCTTTCGGAGAGTATTGTACATACCATTGCATACAATCCTGACAAGGATTATGTTGTAGTTGCTTATGATACTGGAAATATTGATTTGATCAATGATAAGGGTAATATTTTTAATGTTCCCGGTTTGAAATTATCTGGATCTGAGTTTTCTAAAGATGTAAATGGAATATCATTCTCTCCTGAGACCAATGAGATTTTTGTCGCTACAAATTTCGGATTTTTTGTCATAGATGATAAGATCGGAGAAATAAAATATACAAAGGTATTCAACAAAGAACTTAACGGAGTTGTCAGATTAGGGGATAAAGTGCTGGTTTCTCTCCCGGAGGGTGTGTATTCCGGTAGTGTCAAGATAGATAAATTTGAAGAGTTTAAGCTGTTGCCCGGATTTGAGTCCTCCCACCGCCTAATGCGGTTGGATAAGGACAAAGCTCTTGTGTGGTGTGGTGATGGATGGGATGGTAAAGTTTATGCCATAGTCGAAAAGGGCGTAAGTTTTGACAATGTGTTTATCACCAATACTCTGCTCAAAGGAATTGAGTATTCAAAATCAGGAGCGATGATATGTGGATATTTTGATATTTATAATGTCGACAGGAATCTTGACATTACCAATATATCCATTCAGGAGCCGGATAGGAATAGTATAGCAGGTAGTTGGAATGGATCAGATTATTGGTTCAATAAAGGGAGACAAGGTTTGGTAATGAAAACGTATGGTAAGGACGGATCATGGACAACTACGATTAATGGATTGTTGCCAAACGCTTCAAGTGCTTTTAAGAGTGATAACTTGGTCTATCATCCAGATTACGGAATGCTTGTGAGAAATCATGGAACCAATGCTGTCTTTACATCTCAATGGATACCTGCTACAGATGTTGTGTCTTCATTAAGAGATTATGTCTGGACACCACGTTCGGCCGCTTATAAATCGCCTGATGATGCTTTCGTACAATGGAATCCGAACGGTATTGTGATTGATCCGAACAATACGGATCATGTATATAGCGGATCTTTTACACATGGTCTGATGCGTTTAAACCTTGCAGATCCCTCTAAATCGCTTCGTATGGGCAGATATGGAGATGAAGCAAACGGCCGCCCGGGTTATATAGGAGTATGTGAAGATATGAGTTATCAATTGTCATGTACTTTTTCAACCCCCGCTTTTGACGATTATGGCAATTTATGGGTTGCCCGTTATGATTATGACAAAGGAGAGAGTGGGAAAGATGCTTTTGAACTTTGGTACTGGACTCCGCAGGATAGAGCGGCATCAAAAGATTCCAACTCATTCAAGCCCTTGAAAAAAGTTGATATATCCGGAATAAAAGGAAGTGCGTTCCAGCAAATTGTTCCATTGAAAATGAAAGGTTGTGAGAACATTCTTATGTGTATTACCGGAGAATGGAACGGAGGATTGGTTTTGATTGATCATAAGGGAACATTGGATGTTGCCGGAGACGATGTTATAACAAATATTCCAAAGTTGAAAGACAACAGCGGAGCTGAAATAGACATTAATTTCTTGTTGACAGCCTATCAGGATAAATCCACCGGATTGGTATGGATCGGTCATGAAGGAGGGGTTTTTAATTTCAAGCCAGCGGATCTGCTGAATAATGGCGGCATGGTTAACCTCGTCAAGGTTGCCAGGAATGATGGGACAAACTTGGCGGATTATCTGCTTAACGGAATATCCGTAACAAGCATAACCTCTGACAATGCCGGTCACAAGTGGTTTGGCACCCGCGGAGGAGGTGTGGTTGTTACCTCATCAGACGGTACTGAAATAGTGAAAACATATACTACCGGCAATTCCAGTCTCCCGGACGATATCGTGTATGGAATTTGTTATAATCCTGATAATAATTCTATGATGATTTCGACAGACAAGGGCTTGGCGGAACTTTATCTGTCTGCGGCATCTTCTGAGTCCGGTAAGAATAATGTAAAATCATATCCAAATCCGGTAAAACCCGATTATTATGGGTATGTGACAATTTCCGGCCTTGCTGATAATGCATTAGTGAAAATAGTGGATACGTCAGGAAACCTGATAAAAGAACTTGGTTTTGCCGCAGTAGGAGAGACAACGTGGGATGTTACCAATCTTAATATGAAAAGGGTTCCTACAGGTGTGTATTATGTGCTGGCATCGGGAGGCCCGGATCAGAATACATTCTCTTCTGTGTCTAAAATTTTGGTTGTAAACTGATGTCGCTCCATTTCCTCAGACATATTTTGTTGATAATAATCTTAGCTTTTATCGTGTCTGATGTGGAGGCCGTGTATATAAATGTGGATGTCAGAAATCTTTCCGTTGAACTTAAGAAAATTTCAAGTTCGGACAAGGAGATTGTATTGGAAGGGCACGCCACTGAGACCGACTTGAATTTGTTGCGAACCATAGGCGATTCAATAAAAGTGCTTGATATCCGGAATCTGCGTGTCCCTGATAATAAATTGCCAGACTATATGCTTTTTAATACAGGAGTAATAACGTTGTTGCTGCCTGACGATTTGAAAAGTATAGGTGATTGGTGTTTTGCCGAGAGCTCTTTGCAGGAAATTATATTGCCTGCATCGGTTGGTAAGATTGGGGAGGGTGCTTTTTATCGTTGTGGACATCTCTCTTTACTTGATTTTTCTAAATGTAGAGTTTCGACCATCCCCGATAATTTCTGTTATGGATGTGTGTCTTTAACTGAAGTCATGCTGCCTGAGACTTTGAATAAAATAGGCAGGAATGCTTTCCGTCGGTGTGCATTGAAATCAATAAATATCGAGACCGTGGCTGAAATTGATGATTATGCCTTTGCTGAAATGCCCTCCTTGACATCGATATGCTTGAAAGGGGGAGTGAAATCAGGCGACGGAGTGTTTTTCGGGGACAAGGCACTGGATGCAGTGTCCGGATATTTACTTGAGGCTACCCCGTTGATATTGGCTGGAACTTCAATTGAAAACGTTGAAAGAAGTTATTCCGGAGATAAAATAGGGGAGGGGGCGTTTGCAGATATGCATGTAGAAGTTCTGTATATCAATCCCGGAGTTCGTGAGATTGGAGCGTATGCATTCAGAAATATGTCCGGGCTAAGAGAGGTGAATGTTATGTCTCTCGGATCAGAGGTTCCCGTAACGTCAAATGATGCCTTTTCCGGGGTGGACACATCGGTTATTTCTCTTCATATCGCATCCGATACTTTTGATATATGGAAATCTCATCCGGTGTGGGGTAATTTTATGATTAAAGATCCGGCCGGGACCTCAGCGGATGAAGTCCTTTGCGATAAATCATTGCATGTGTCGGTGCGCTTCGAGGGAGGAATTCTTGAAATTATAGCAAATTCGGGTATTGATTCATTGGGTGTGTATGATCAGACCGGAATGCTGATAGGTAATTATTATCCTGAATCAAATATATTACGGACAAGAGTGGATTCAGATGCGGATGTGCTGATTGTTGGTGTGGTGTCGGGAAACGAAAGAATAATTAAAAAGATTCGCAGGAAATAAAATCAGATGGGAAAGAATAAATTAAAGAAATTTGCAGAGATGCGTGAATTCGGATGCGTGCTTCAGTATCCCAGAGAAGAATTGATCACCAACGGATTTCCCTATCGGGGGGAATGGAACGGGAAGGTGTTTTGCAAAGCTGCCCCGATTGTCGTGGAACTTGGATGCGGCAAAGGTGAGTATACTGTGGGACTTGCCAGGCACAATCCTGATAGAAACTATATAGGAGTAGATATCAAAGGTGCGCGTATGTGGCGTGGAGCAAAGACTGTTGAAGAAGAATCTATTGTGAATGCAGCTTTTTTACGTGCGGAAATAGAAAATATTAAAGAATTTTTTATCCCCGGAGAAGTTGATGAGATTTGGATCACTTTCCCGGACCCCCAGATGCAGAAGGTCCGCAAGCGTCTCACATCTACCAGATTTTTGAATTATTACCGTAATATTCTTAAGCCGGATGGAATAATAAACTTAAAAACTGATTCACCATTTTTGTATGAATATACCCGCCGGCTGGTAGAACTGAATGGTTTGAAGGTTCTTGCCCAGACTGATGATTTGTATGGAAGCGGGATGGCCGATCCGGTCACTTCTATCAAGACATTTTATGAGCAACAGTGGCTTTCAAGAGGTAAGAAGATAAAATTGATATCATTCCGGCTTCCTGTGGATGGTGAATTGCTTGAACCTGATGCTGAGGATATCCCGAAAGATGATTATCACGCGGCCGCACGGTTCAATCCAAACTCAACTACTTGTGAATATTCAGGAGAGACCATTAGCTAATGGCCTCTCCTGATATCTGAAGATGTGGTTAATGCATCTCTACTTTATGGGTAGGTGGCAGTGTTGAGTTCCGTTCTTCTACGGCTTTGACGACGTTGTCCGCGAGCGTGCCGAATGCTTTGGCTTCGGCATTGGCCGCTTCCGGAGCTGTTTGTAATTCCACAGATACAGGAGCACCGTTGTCAGCGTGTTCGCGTATTCCCATTACCAGTGGAATCTGGGCAAGTAGCTTGACTCCTTGTTGTTCTGCAAGTCTTGCCGCTCCTCCTTTGCCAAAAATGTAATATCTTTCGTCCGGATGATCCTCTGGTGTAAACCATGCCATGTTCTCAACAAGTCCGAGTATGGGAACATTTACCGCTTCTCCTGTGAACATGGCTATACCTTTACGGGCATCAGCGAGGGCTACCTCCTGAGGAGTGCTTACAACTACGACCCCGGTTATGGGGAGGGTTTGAACCAGCGTGAGGTGGATATCACTTGTGCCGGGAGGCATGTCGATAAGGAAATAATCCAGATCTCCCCACCAGGCATCGGATATAAGTTGCTTTAAGGCGTTGCTTGCCATACCTCCGCGCCATAAGACAGGCTTTTCTTTGTCTACCATGAAACCGATAGACAGCATTTTTACGCCATATTGTTCTATCGGTTCTATCCAGTCGCGACCGTCTTCATGAACCATATATAGTGTTTCATCTTCTACTCCAAACATTTTTGGCATAGACGGACCAAATATATCAGCGTCAAGCAATCCTACTTTGTAACCTTTTGCCGCCAATGCAACGGCAAGGTTTGCCGCTACAGTGGACTTGCCAACTCCTCCTTTGCCGCTGCTGATGCCAACAATGTTTTTTACACCCGGGAGTACTTTGGGTTTCTCGGGAATTGCTGTGCGTGTCTTTGTCGCTATTGAAATTTCAATGTCAGGGGAAGTGGCGGCTTTTATAGCAGCCTCTGCGGCACGCAACACCGAACGCATGAAAGGGTCTGTCGGCTTATCGAAAATCAGCGAGAAACTAACGTGGTTTCCATCGATTCTGATGTCGTCTTCAACCATGTTGTTTTCAATCAAAGATTTGCCGTTGCCCGGATAGCGGACGGTTTTGAGTGCGTCTGTGATTAATGCGGGATATATAGCCATAACTTTAAATTTTATTTTCTTTGCCAAGTGAAATTTTTTACACTAGAACGTTTGTGTCTCAGGTTAAAAAGCATATTGCCTATCGGCTGCCAAAGCCAGAAAACAGGAATTGACCACCATAAGCGTGTGGCGTTCATTGTTTTTGCAGCCCTGCGATAGATAATGATCTCGATCTGCCAGAACGCAAATAGGGCGACTGCGGATATTGCAGAGGGGAGAATCATTGTAATATCCGGAGATTCAGCATAGAACGCGGATATTGCACCAAAAACCACAGAGACGCAAAGAAGAATAGTGACGATCCATTGCATGGCGGATACAGCTCCTTGACGTATAAAAGGAGTCTGGCGTAGCCAGCGTGATGTAAATCGGTATTGCTCCTTGCGTTCTCGCCATGTTCGCGTTGTGGAGCGTCCCCATAGGGTTGTCAGTATTGAAGACTTCTGCAAAACGACCTCTGTGTTGTTTTCGTTTGATATTTCACTGATAAACAGATCATCATCTCCCGAATGCAGATATATGCTTTTAGAATAACCTTTATGTTCAAAGAATAGTTCGCGTTTGAAGGCAAGATTATAGCCGTCTCCCCTATATGGCATGCCAAGCAGGGCATATCCTAACCACTGGCAGTCCGTCAGCAGATCATCAAATTCACGTCTCCACCTCCAGATACTGTTCATGTCTTCATAGCATATATGTGAATAGCCGAGCACTACTTCTGTGTTTTTATGATTAATGAAGGGTGTCATTAGATCGTTAAGCCAGTTTTCAGAAGGTATGGCTGAATTGGATGCGGTTGTCACGGCGATATCTCCTTTGGCCGCTTTCATTCCAAGAGTCAAGGCAAGTTTTCGACGGCTCAGGTTGTGGGATCCCGACGGAATGAACGTCACATATATGTCCGGATATTTATGTGCATATCTTTCAGCCATTCCCGCACCGTCTTCGTAAGATGAATCCATCACGAGTATTATCTCGTAGTTTGGATAATTTTGATTACTTAGCGATTCAATGTATTTTAGTGCATACTCATTATCTGTGAATGAGTATACAATTACAGAAACTTTTGGGTAATTGGATACTGTGTTCCCTGTTTCGCCCTCAGGTTCTTTACGGCATTGATATTTTTTTGAATATTTCCCGACAGCATGCATCGGTGCGAGTAACCATGTCAGAGTGATAAGACCACATAATATGCCGGAAGAGCATAGTGCCCATAATAGCGTGGTGTCTGAAAGTATATGTAAATTGAACATCAGAATTCAGAGAAAAATTTAGGCTTTATTACGATTCCAGCGCGTAAACGGGAGCGGTATACATTATAGTCGAGAAGATTCTCTCCATATCCGTTGTAATACTGGATGAAGAAGTATTGGTTGGCGTTTTTCCATATCCGCCAGCTGAACTCGGCCGTTACATTAAAACTGAGATTCCAGCCAGCGCGTTTGGTGAACATCAGACTCCATATATATTTTCTGTCTGGGGTGTTGACAACAACTCCTGACTGGAAAATACCTGAGTAGCGTAAAATATCCTTATTATTCCCGCTGTCTATTATTGGAATCCAAACTTTTGCGTGTACTGACAGCCATCGGTCTATTATTGTGGATCCGGAGAAGGATATTTTGTTCCAGCTTCTGGAGGCCTCACCGTCGCGTCCGTTACTTTCGTGCTCGATTAAAAATGTTAATTTCCCGGCATATCTTCCTTTGGAGAAGAACGGGAATGTCCAGCCTATTCCCGGATTGAAATTCAGATCACGCATGGGCAATGATTCCTGAAACACATTCCATAGCGTTTTTTGAGTGTACATGAGAAAAATAAAGGAATTGCCGGGAAGTGTGGTTTTGGTAATTCTTTGCGCAAACGAGATCTGGAATTTTACGTCTGAATTTGTACGTGACGGTCTGTGGTTCAGGGATGTGCCGACTACAAAATAGTTGTCTTTGAATAGAGTGAAATATGGAGCATTGATCAGTTCATCGCGCAACGAGTCTGTAAATTCTCTCTGATTGTCGACTCCCAAGATCTGTGATTTAGATTCAAGAGGCATCAGTGACACAAGAATCATTAGCAATATGAATGTCTTGGAATATATATGTTTCATATGTTGCGGAATATATTTGAATCTATAACCATAGCAAATGCAAAATTATTAAAAAATGGTAAGATTAGGAATATTAAAATAGATAAAGCTGATATTAATTTGTTAAATTTGTAATGACTTTGGTGATTATTATTTGTCGCCATATTGTTCAGAGAGATTGCCACATGGATTTAACTCCCGTATTGCGACCATATTTTATTAATGTAGCCAGACGAACAGATAAATGGGCTGCGTTAGGTGATGTCGTGCAGCTGAGACAGTTGCGTGGCATGTTGTGCCGTGCTTCGGAGACAGAGATTGGAAGGAAATATGGCTTTAAGGAACTTTCAAGGCTGGATAATCCATATCAGGAATTCTCACACCGTGTCCCATTGGTAGCCTATGAAGATATAAGGCAGGATGTAATGCGTATGATACGTGGCGAGAAAGATGTTTTGTGGCCGGGGCGATGTGTGAACTTTGCACAGTCTTCAGGAACATCGGGAGGGAAATCAAAATATATCCCCATTACAAAAGATAGCCTTTATCGTTGTCATTATAAAGGAGCCCGCGATTCTGTGGCTCATTATCTGAGACAAAATTCATCGTCGAGACTCTTTTCAGGAAAGAGTCTTATTCTTGGCGGCTCATTTGCCAATGAACTTGAATTAAACGGCTTAAAGGCAAAAGTGGGAGATTTAAGTGCCACACTTATCAATAAGATAAATCCTTTTATTAATCTTTTTCGTGTACCGGGGAAGAGAATAGCCCTTATGCCAGACTGGAGAGAGAAACTTCCGGCATTGGTGGAGGCATCCTCCAAAGAAAATGTTACAAGCCTGTCGGGTGTGCCTTCATGGTTTCTTACGGTATGCAAAGAGGTTATGAAAAGCCGTGAGGCACATAGCGTTTCCGAGGTGTGGCCGAATCTTGAGGTTTTTTTTCACGGAGGAATCTCTTTTGCACCCTATCGGAGTGAGTATATGAGGATAACAGATTCTTCAAAGATGAATTTCGTTGAGAATTACAACGCTTCGGAGGGCTTTTTTGCAGTGCAGAATGACATGTCTGACCCTGCAATGCTTTTGACAATTGACAACGATATCTTTTATGAGTTTCTCCCTTTGTCGGGGGATTCTGCATTGCCTATTTGGGAGATTGAAAAAGGGTGTGTGTATGAACTTGTCATTACCTCAAGCAATGGGTTGTGGCGCTATCGTACAGGAGATACTGTAAGGATAGAAAATACAGCTTCTGTTAAAATCACAGTGGCAGGGCGTACCAAATGTTTCATCAATGCATTTGGAGAGGAACTGATGGAGGAGAATGCAGAACGTGCCATAGAGACAGTATGCTTAAAAACCGGAAGTTCTGTGCTCAACTATACTGCGGCTCCTGTTTATGCAAAGGACGGGAAACGTGGCAGACACCAGTGGCTGATAGAATGGGGAACAGCGCCGGCTGATATATCGGAATTTGCAAGAATGCTTGATGAAGAGTTGAGGAGTTTGAATTCTGATTACGATGCAAAGCGGATGAATACAATATTTTTGGATCCTTTGGAGATTTCAGAGGTCCCCAAAGGGGTGTTTGACAGATGGCTCCAGTCCGTTGGCAACGGTAAGCTTGGCGGTCAACGGAAGGTGCCAAGGCTATCTAATGACCGTCGTATTGCAGATGCGGTGGAAGAACTTATTGGCAATATTTAGGAATAGGATATTATAATGGAAGAATTAAGGTAATGACAGAGACAATTGCAAGAGATAATACATATGACAGGCTTAGAGAACTCGGTGAAGCACCTGTTGGACGGATACTGTTCAAATACAGTCTCCCCGCTGTTGTTGGAACCGTAATCAGCGCTGTATATAATATTATAGATTCTATTGTTATCGGACATGCCATAGATGATCCCAATGTTGTAAGCGGTATTGCTGTCACCTTCCCGGTAATGAATCTTGTTACGGCTTTGGGTATGTTGATTGGAGCCGGAGCCGCGGCCCGCACAAGTATTGTTTTAGGACAAAACGATAAGAGAATGGCTGAGTTGATTCTTGGTAACTGTGTTCAGCTGACCCTTATTATAGGTTTTGTGTATGCATTGGGCTTTTCCATATTTATAGATCCAATCTTAAGGATGTTCGGAGCATCGGATAATTCCCTTCCATATGCACGCGAATTTATGCTCTGGGTGATGCCCGGATGCGTACTTCAGAACCTTACGTTCTCATACAATAATGTGATGCGGGCATCGGGCTATCCGGGCAAGGCGATGTATACCAATATGATTGGAGCGGGAATGAATGTCATTCTTGCCCCGTTGTTCCTTTTTGGATTCAAGTGGGGAATACGTGGTGCGGCCATTGCTACAGATATATCCATGTGTGTTACAGCATTCTTTGTAATGGGTCACTTCTTCAACAAGAACAATACTCTGCATTTTGTGAAGGGAACTTTCAAATTGCAGTGGGACGTAATAAAGGGTGTGCTCTATATAGGCCTTGCACCGTTTTTGATAAATGTCGCGGGTTCGGCCATAAATGCCATAATAAATAACACTCTTTATAAATACGGTGGAGACAACGCCATTGCCGCTGTGGTGGTTTTTAACCGCTTTGTCACAATCTTTGTCTTCGTGATAATCGGCATATGTCAGGGAATGCAGCCTATTGTCGGCTATAATTACGGATCCGGAAGGTATAAAAGATTATGGCGTACATTACTGCTTGCTGTGGGTGCAGGAGTCTTTTTTTCTACATGCGGCACGATAATCGGGATATCATTCCCCCGGTGGATAGCATCACTCTTTATGCAGGATAAAGAGCAGATAGAATGCGCTGTAAATTGTCTGCGTTATACAACCTTCTGTTTCTGGATAGTAGGTTTTCAGATAGTGGCTACAAACTTTTTTCAGGCCATCGGCATGGCCGGGAAATCTATTTTCCTCTCTTTGACAAGACAGATAATCTGTATGATCCCGTTGCTGATAATTCTTCCACCCAAATTTGAACTTGACGGAGTGTGGATGGCATTCCCGATAAGCGATACGGTCTCTGCTATAGTAACTGCAATATTGCTCTTTTACCAGATAAGATTAATAAACCGGAAATCACGTCAGAAAGCGTAGCCGTTATATTTCCGTAAATAGATTATTGCAATCTGCTTAAACTGTTTATTGGGCTGAGGGTGTAGAATAAGTTGAATTTAACATATATTTGTTGATGAGTGCAAGAATGTGGCATTATTGACACATAATTTTGTAACAGTTAAATAAATATAGCTGTTATGAACTCCTCAGAGATTAATATTTTAAATTCATTTGGCAAAACAGAACGACGTATAGGTATTCCGGGAATAGGAGACCGTTATATAGCGATGGGAGATAGGGTGTTTGCCCGTCTGATTCTGAAAGGTCAGGTAATAACGGAATTCGTTGTTACTACGGTCCGGGATCTTTCAGAACTGTTTTGTCTGGTTCACAGAAGATGCCGTGGGTTGCGTGGCCTTGCCATGCTGTATTTACGCAATATGTCGCGTGGGTGGAGCGAGGAGCGTCCTCTGATGCTTTATCCGGAGCCTAAAAGGGAAGTTGAGACCCGTAGAAGGTACAATTCACAGCCCAATACAACTGTAACGATAAAAAACGTATATGCTTCAAAGTATTTTACGCATGAAGTAAAGCAGTTGTCTTTTCCGTGGGAAATATAGTACTCTGTTGCCGTTGCCTTGGCAGTCGTTTAGAAATCTGGAAAATCTCCATATACATCCGCAACTATCCTGATTATCAGCAATATTTGCAGATTGTAGTGTACTAATAGTGTACTTTTGGGGAAGATGGCGGCAAGCAAGAGCAAATGGATTTGAATTATTTGTCATCCGTTAGATATTTTTAACTGTGTCGATTTGCGTCTTTTATCTTATAAGACGTATTCGTGGAATCGTAAGTATATCATGATTTTCCCCGTTTAACGTGGCCATATCATCACCTCAATTCTCATACAATTTCCCACACGCGATACTCACCATAAAATCTTATCCTAAAATCTTATTTCTTATTTCGCAAAACTGTCGTAGAATTCTAGGGTCGAAAGCCGTAAATCTCACCAAAATGATTAACTTTGTAATCTAAACGATACTCCATAAATGGCAAAGAACAAAGGATTAGGAGCTGCTAAAGCTGGTAGGAAAGATGAGTTTTATACTCAACTTACCGACATAGAAAAGGAGCTGCAACACTATCGAGCCTTCTTTAAAGGCAAAGTGGTGCTGTGTAATTGTGATGACCCCCGAATTAGCAACTTCTTTAGATACTTTGCCCTTAATTTTAAATGGTTAGGTATTAAAAAGTTGATAACTACTTGCTACAAAAATCAGAATGTAGATTTATTTTCAGATAATGCAGCGGAGCAAGCTGTATATTTGGAGTATGATGGCACCACCATAAATGACTCGTTACCTAATTTGGATGAGATCGGGATCAAACCCTTAAAAGGCGACGGAGATTTTAGAAGCCCGGAGTGTATAGAGCTACTAAAAGAAGCTGATGTGGTTGTTACTAATCCGCCTTTCTCCCTACAAAGAGAGTTTATAGCCCAACTTATAAAGTATAAGAAAAAGTTTTTAATACTTGGCAATATAAACAACTTAGCAACTAAAGGGCTTGCTCCATTTTTGATTCAAAATCAGCTATGGTTCGGAATTAGCATACATAGCGGTGATAGGAAGTTTTTAGTTCCCGATGATTATCCATTAAATGCTGCTGGTTGTGGCATAGATGAGGATGGCAACAGATATATTCGGGTTAAGTCTGTTAGATGGTTTACTAATATAGACTATCCAGCACGACACGAAGATTTAATCTTATATCAATCCTATACACCGGAAGTATATCCTTTTTTTGGTAACCTTAAGGATTGCATAGTGGTAGAGAATACTACCGATATACCTAATGATTGGTTCGGTTTAATGGCTGTGCCTATTACATTCTTGGATAAGTATAATCCTAATCAATTTGAGATTATATCTATTACAAATGACACAGAATGGCTTAAAGCCAATGGAGCGGAGCGTATTGGAGAGGATGTGTTAGCTAAAGCCCGAAAGCAGGGCAATAAATCACATATTACTGCTAATATGGTATCTCTATATTACTATAAACCAGATGGCACTATAAAATTCACCTATCCCAAACTTATTATCAAAAGGAAGCTATAGCAATGGACATAGAACCCTTAAAAATCACAATAAGAGAGCTTGCAAAGGACTATACCGACAATGCCGAAAGCGGTGTATCTGGATATGGCGGTAAACTCAATATTCGTCCCGCATACCAAAGAGAATTTATCTATAAAGATAAACAAAGGGATGCGGTTGTACAGACTGTATTAGATAAATACCCCCTCAATGTGATGTATTGGGCTGATAATGGAGATGGCACATTTGAAGTAATAGACGGGCAACAGCGTACTATCTCCATCTGCCAATATATTACAGGCGTTTTCTCCCATAACTTTATGAAATTTGAGAGTCTATCAATAGAGAAAAAGGAGAAAATATTAGATTATGAACTAATGGTTTATGTTTGCAGAGGGGATAGTGATGAGAAGCTAAAGTGGTTTGAAACCATAAATATAGCTGGAGAAAAACTCACTAAGCAGGAGTTAAGGAATGCAGTATATTCCGGACCCTTTGTTACTGAAGCTAAGAGGTATTTTAGTAAATCCAATGGCCCGGCTTATAATTTAGCAAAAGAGATACTTAGTGGAAGTGCTATAAGGCAAGATTATTTAGAAACTGCTTTGGAATGGATTTGCTATAGTAAAGGTATCAATGATGTTAGGGTGTATATGGATCATCACCGAAATGACACCACGATTATTCAACTTTGGAATTACTTTACCAATGTAATCAACTGGATAAAGAGCTTTGTAAATGTATCCAAACGTAAAACTATCGTACAGGGCTTAAATTGGGGTAAGCTCTATGAACAGCACAAGGATAGAACTGATTTGGATAAAGCTAAAATAGAGCAGCAAATAAGCACACTCCTAAAGGATGGGGAGATTACAAATAAAAGAGGTATCATCCCTTATATCCTATCCGGTGATGAACGCCACTTGGGGCTAAGAGTCTTTGGAGAAGATATCAGAGAAGCGGTATATGAGGAACAAGAAGGTATCTGCCCGATTTGCGGAGAGCATTTTGATCTATGTGAAATGGAAGCAGACCATAAGATTCCGTGGAGCAAAGGCGGCAAAACCATAAAAGAAAACTGCCAAATGCTTTGCTTACATTGTAATCGGACAAAGAGCAATAAATAGGCATTAATCTATTGTCGTTATTAATTTCGATAAGTGAGTATGATTAAACTCAGCGACAATAATCCTGTTCATCCCAATTTAAGGATGACGGCTGAAGATATGTATGATTCTCTAATAGCGAGATTAGAGGGTATTGATTCGATTGATAGGATAAGTATGGATTACGAATATTTGTCCTGTTCTCAACCATATATAAGATTCGAGTATATATCTTTCGAGAGAATTGCTTCAATACGAGGTATGGTGACATCTCCTTATTGGAAACCGCTTATCCCACAGTATATTGATTATTTATATAAGCGTATTAAAGAGACTCATAATAGTTTGCTTCAGTCACGATACTATGCCATTCTAGCGTTATCCTTCGGAAAAGAGAAAGAAGAAGCTTATCATTCAAATGTTTCATACCTTAAAGAAATTACACATACAATCTGTGATTATGGAACTTTGTTTGAGGTTCTATATTCACTTATTGAGATTTATTTTTTAATAAAAACTGAACCCAATCCCAATATATATGATTTCTTTAAGGACATCTTTAAGGATAAGGACATGCCATATGTCAATAAGGTTCATATATTAAATATTATTACGGTTTCTGAAAATAAGAATTTTAAGGTTGAAAACATTGATGGCATATCGGATATTTGTGAACTCTTAACAATTAATACTGACAATCCCAATCTCAAAAAGCGTTTAATCGAAAACACGATAAAAATATGTTCAAAGCTAATAAGGAAAGACAGTGTTCGTTATTCTCTTAAAATCAAAAAATTTCAAGAAGCCTTGGCTGATAACGAGTATAATTTTATACTGGATGATGATGGAACAAATATTGTAACTCCACACCAAAATCATCACATTTTACAGAGGATATTCAGTTTGTACCATTGTGCAGGTGCTATAGAGAAAAGGGATAAGGTGGAGCAAGAATTAATTAAAATCAAAAATAAATTGCAGTATCCCAGTTTTTTACTGAGACTATATACAGATAGCGGAGAAACGTTTGTTAACCAGATGATTAATAATGCGCGAAATGCTAATCTTGATTCATTTTTGTTTGGATTGTCTCAAAATTTATTTTTGACAATACCATGTTCTGCAATGTTTGAGAAGCGTGCAGAACTGATGTATGGTATTGATGGTTTCCAAACTGTTAATATGGACATAAATAATAATTCTGCTCCGGTTTCAGAAGAAAAAATTCATGAAGATATTAAGTATCGAATTATGGGGCAATATTTAAATCCAATTACAGAAACCTTTACCACAATTTTATTAGACAAGATAGTAGAAAAGACTGTGACATATAATAAAGTCAAAAACTTTTTGCTTAAGGATACTATTTTTGGACAAGTATATGTTACACGCAATGGTATGCCTTGTCGTTTTTTTGATTTTGTTGAACTCCCTATTCATGATTTCTTTACTCAGCTAAAAAGAGTGACATCGCATAAGGTTATAAATTTCACAATACCAATAGACACGTTAAGTATCAAAATTGAGCGAATTCTGCGTGATATGCTATATTTAAATGGCTATTCAACTATGAAACAATTGCCAAATGGCAAGGAACAGATGTTTTTGCTGGATGATATATTAAAGTCTGAAGGTATTAAAACAATTTATTCAAAAGACGATATTGATTACCTCAAGTATATTCTTACAGACTCTGGTCTTAATATTAGGAATTCTGCAGCGCATGGCTTTTATGATAAAATGTATTATACCACTAAAATTGGACTACATTATTGTATGTTTTTATTTGTTGCAATTATGCGCTTGGCTGTTAACTATAATCCGAAGCAACAATCTTAACCATCGGCTTGGAAAACAATACATATGATGAATCACGATTAATAAGTCTGTATTCAAATTTGAACACTTACTTATTCGATTATTTTTGTGAAAGCCTCATTACAAGGCAGATTGAAAATAAATACTACAAGCATAGATATGGATAACAATCAGATAATCATATATCAAGGGGAGAATGGCGAAACCCGTATTGAAGTTAAGTTTACAGGTGATACTGTTTGGCTGTCTCAACAACAGATGGCAGAGCTATATCAGACAACTCGCCCAAACATAGTCCAGCATATCCGAAACATTTATGTGGATGGAGAATTGGAGGAGAAGGCAACCTGTAAGAAATTCTTACAGGTTCGACAAGAAGGAACCCGGCAAGTTTCTCGTGAGATTCCATTCTATAATCTTGATATGATTATTTCGTTGGGATATAGGATTCGGTCTATTATCGCCACTCATTTTAGACAATGGGCAACGGAAAGATTAAAAGAGTATATCGTAAAAGGCTTCACTATGGATGACGAGCGGTTGAAAGGTAATGGAGGCGGTGCTTACTGGCGTGAACTTCTTGACCGCATCCGCGACATACGCAGTTCCGAAAAAGTAATGTACCGTCAAGTTCTTGATCTATATGCTACTGCAGTTGATTATGACCCACGTTCTGATATTTCCATTGAGTTTTTCAAGATTGTCCAAAATAAACTCCATTTTGCGGCACATGGTAAGACTGCGACGGTTTCTCAGGGATTGTAGAGGTCTTTGTTGCGGAAATCGAGAATCTCGTTTGCTGCCTGAAGGGCAGCAAACGCGCGGGAGTGGGGATTAATCTCTATTGCCGTGAGATAGTCGTTTATCGCAAGTGATCGCTTGCCGGCTCCCCAGTGTTTCATTCCGCGTAGGGTAAATGCTTCATCATCGTCCGGATGATTACTAATGTAATCGGAGAGTATGCTTATGGCTTTTTCGTATGATTCAATTCTTATCTCGGAATGTATCTCCTGTAGTGTTTTCATAGTGCTCAATAGTTCAGTTTATTGGTTATAATATGATACGGGTAGATGAGACATCGCTCCCAAGGAAGAGAGATGCGAGGGAGTCAAATTTATCTGTGTTCTCAGTTGTCAGAAATTCCACTGTGCCTCCTTTAGAAGCTTCGTTCTCTATTTCCGGATGGCGTTGAAGATAATTCTCAAGACTGCGTGCGACAAACTCTCCTTGCGCAAGAATGGTTACATTTTCCGGAGTGTACTTCCTGATTTTAGGAAGCAGAAGGGGATAATGTGTGCATCCCAAAATCAGAGTGTCTATCTGTGGGTCTGTTGCCATCAGCGTGTCGATTCTCTTTTTTACAAAGTAGTCGGCACCGGGTCCGTCAAATTCCCCCGATTCAACCAACGGTACCCACATGGGACATTCTATTTCCGTAATAGACATGTCAGGGTCGATTTTGGCCACTTCTAATTTATAAGAATGGCTTCTTACCGTGCCGGGTGTCGCCAATAGTCCTATATGTCCGGTTTTTGTTGTGGAGGACAGGCTTTCTACGGTAGGAAGTATTACTCCCAGCACACGGTGTCCGGGATACTTGTCCGGTATCAGTTGCTCTTGAAGTGTCCGCAGGGCTTTGGCAGATGCTGTGTTGCAGGCAAGTATAACCAGCCGGCAACCACGCGAGAACAACTCTTCTACAGCCTGGCGTGTGAAGTCATATACAACATCAAAACTGCGCGTGCCATATGGGGCGCGGGCATTATCTCCAAGATATATGTAATCATATTGGGGTAGATGTGCAAGTATTTCCTTTAGGATGGTCAGTCCACCATATCCGGAGTCGAAGACTCCAATAGGTTCTATTCTCGATAAATCCTTTTCTGCCATAATCCAGATGCAGGGCTGCTCTTACAATGTGTAATAAATATGTAATAAATAAATGCGAAGATCCTTGGGACTTCGCATCTATTTATTGTTTTGTTACAGTTTTTTATTTAAGTCCCAATTTAGTTTTTACCAATTGGGTGATATCTTGAACAGGAGCTGCATAAAACAGAATCTGGTCCGGTGAATAAGCCTGAATGAGGCTGAAAGAATTCTCTTTGCCTACAGACTCGATTGCCTCTTTCATTTTAGTAGCGATAGGAGCCATCAGTGTCTGCTGCTGCTGTGCTATATCCTGATCTGCGCTCTGCATGAAAGTCTGGATTTTCTGCTGATAGTCGCTTATTTCGCGTGTTTTGCGCTCACGGATTGCAGGAAGTTCATCTTCTTTCATTTTCTGAAGTTCATCCACCATTCTTTTGTATTCGTCTTCCAGACGTGTGAATTCTTCCTGATATTTCTTTTGAATTTCCTGAAGTTTAGTCTGAGCGGCTGCTGTTTCCGGCATAGCCTGGAACACCGCGTTGGTGTCTACCATACCGATTTTTACTGTTTGTGCAGATGCTGTCTGTGCAGATGCAAACATGGGCAGTGCAACTGCTACGGCGAGTAAGATTTTCTTTAACATTGTATTATGGTTTATTTAAATTTTCAAATTATCCGGGCGTTGAATACCTGCCCATGCGTTATATTTCGCAAATATAATCAATTTATTTTGAATAACCCAACTTGGCAAGCACATCGTTGCTTACATCAATTCTCGGAGATGCGAAAACAATGCTCTGCGACGATGCGCGGTCGAAGATTGTCATATAGCCTTTCTCCTCAGCAACAGCCTTAACCGCATTGTAAACATCCTCTTGAATGGGTTTCATCAGGGACTGGCGCTTTTTATAAAGTTCACCTTCCGGTCCAAAGTATTTATAGCGAAGATCTGTCGCTTCTTTCTCTTTTGCCACTATCTCCTCTTCCCGTTTCTTTT
>CAQFOZ010000034.1 GCA_948788915.1 uncultured Muribaculaceae bacterium
TACAATCCCGATGATGACTTCTATGTCTGCCCGATGGGACAGAAAATGAAATTTATCCGTCAGGAAAAACGCTATACCGCAAGTGGTTACCAACAGACGGTCAGCGTTTACAGAGCCAGCAGGTGCGAAGGTTGCCCGTTAAGGGGGCAATGTCATAAATCCAGACGAGACCGGCAGATAGAAGTGAACCACACACTTGATGATTACAAAGCCAGGGCAAGAGAGCTTCTTACAAGCGAACAAGGACTGAAGCACAGGAGCAGGCGTCCTGTCGAACCGGAGGCAGTGTTCGGGCAGATAAAGGGATGCGGCAGGTTCAGACGACTCAGGCTAAAGGGGCTTACCGGAGCGAAAATCGACTTCGGCCTGAAAGCGCTTGCCCATAATCTGAGGAAACTTGCCCGGGCATGGGCAAAATCCTCATTTTTTGACAAATTTTTATCGTCAGGAACGGCGAAACAGCTTTATACGAACACTCATTTAAACTTTTACCCAAAGCTCATATCAGGAGTGGCAAAGGCTGCCTAAATCTTCAGATTTTGTCTATAAAATAGAGACTGCCTAACTTTGGTTGTTAGACAGTCCCTTGGTAGTCGATCCGGGACTCGAACCCGAGTCTCCACCGTGAGAGGGTGGCGTGCTAACCGCTACACTAATCGACCATTTTTCGGTTTTGCGTTGCAAAGTTAATAATATTTTCCGTTACTGCAAAATTTATTATTAAATTTCTTAAGTAATTTTTCTGACGACGTGCCCCCCTACATGCCTCTTCCCTATTCTTACAACTCTTACAACACCCCTCATCTCAACTATCAATATATTTCAATCGTATATTCCGGACAGAAGAAACACCGGGCAATTCGTTTTTATCTAATTCAACTCCTGTGCCGGCATGTAACCCTTGATTTCGATAACTTCTCCATCATAACAGGGAAATACATTTTCCGGCAAACGCATCGCTAAATCCGCATGTTTCCCGGCTTCATGACTAAAATGTGTCAGATATGCCCTTTTCGGTTGCAATTCCCTGATTAACTGTAAAGCCTCATCTATAGTCAGATGCGCAAAATGATCTTTGTCTCGCAAAGAATTCAAAATTAGAACCTCAAGATTTTCAAGTTTCTCACATTCATTCTCAGCAAGAGTCTTGGCATCCGTTATATATGCAAAGCTACCTATTCTATAACCTAAAATCGGCAATTTTCCGTGATTCACATGTATTGGTGTCACCTTAATGCCTTTGACATCAAAAGTCGAGTCACCTATTTCATGCATATTGAAATGAGGCACACCCGGATATAAAACAGGACGAAAACAATAGTCAAGCCTCTTATGCAGATCTCTGTTCACATCTTCTTTCAAATAGATATCCAGTCCATCACCTCCGCAAAAGGGACGCAGATCATCAATGCCTCCGACATGATCGAAATGCGTGTGCGTAATCAATACTGCATCGATATCTGCTGGATCAAGCCTAAGCATTTGCTCCCTGAAATCCGGAGATACATCTATCAGTATCCTCACACCTTCTGTCTCAACCATTACAGACGATCTCAATCTTTTATCATGAGAATCCGAAGACTGACAGACATAACACTTGCAACCGATTTCAGGAACTCCTTTCGAAGTGCCGCTTCCTAAAACCGTAATCTTAATATCGGTATCAATTATATTCACTTCCGGATGAAGAGTAATATAGAACTTTGAACGAACAGTTTTTATCACATGATCGGCAACTTCCCGGACATCTTCTCCGGTTGCATTTCCGGTATTCACAATCACTAACGGTTGTAAAGAATAAACCTCCGCATCTCCTTTTCTATACCCTTTCAATCCACATCTGTCAATGAGCCATGCCGCGGACAGTTTAACCGTGCCGTCTGCCAGATTATAGCCCGGTATATCATGATATTCCCTACATAATCGATCATATACATCCTTAGAGACAACCGGATTTTTGAAAAAGCTACCCGCGCTGCCTATTGTTTCCGGATCTGGTAATTTTGATTTCCTTATAGTAACAACAGTATCTGCCACCTCCCGGATCGAAGGGGTATGACCCAACTGCTCTTTTAAATCTTTTAACGGTCCGTATGTAAAATTGGAAGCTTCAGTTGATGGAGATAATTTAAAGCAAACTCTCAGTACATAGTACCGTCCTTTTCCTTCATGCTTAAACATGCTGTCCCTATATCCAAAACGGCACTCCTCTTTTGAGAAAGTAACTGTCTTTCTCGACAATATATCAAAACATTCGACAGAATGAATCACATCTCCGGCTTCAACTCCATAAGCGCCTATATTCTGTACTGCCGATGCCCCTACTTCTCCGGGAATCAGAGCAAGATTCTCGACACCTGCCAATCCCCTGTCTATACACCATCTTACAAAGCCATCCCAATTTTCAGCCGCTCCAACTATTGCATAAACTGTCCGGTCATCTTTTTTATATTCTTTTATTCCTTTAACTTTTGAATGAAGAATCAGACCATCATAATCAGACAGAAACAGAAGATTGCTGCCTCCACCTATGTGAAGAACCCTGTTGTTCAGGAACTCCGGACTTCTCGAAATTGCAAGCAATTCACGCTCTGACGAATATTCTGCAAAGTATCTTGACTTTACGGGAACCTTAAAAGTAGTCAGATCCCGTAAATCTTTATTATTCTCAATTATTATGTTCATTTCAGTTTCTATAATCAATTAGCAACCCATCCTCAAATCTAAGGAATTTTCCATCCGGATACTGCCAGAATTCTATTGTAGAGTTCCAGTCATGCCCCGCATTGACATCAGATGGATTTCCCAAAGCGAGCTTACATTCCTCTTTAGTCATTCCCGCTTTAACCTTCCCGTCTCTTATGAATTCCCAAATTTCAGGTAAAATAGATGGATACCTTAATTTTGGGTCAGAAACATAAAATAATGACTGAAATGACCGGCTTTCTATTCCTGAGTTTTTAATATTCATAAACAAAAGGGCTTGTCTGCCATTTTCGTCAGTTATAAAAACCTTCAATGGAAAAACCATATTTCCCGGCTGGACTTCATCTACCGTCACAGGAACGAACTGACGCCCGTCAAGCTTCTCCCCATCTAATGTGTACCACATTTTTGTACGGGTCCAAAGTTTTTTACCCGAAAGAAAATCAGATGTTTTTTTTACAAGGTCAAGATCAATCAGCATCGGTATGTCAAGACTTGTAATGGCACTTTTCGCGATATCCGGTGATTTTCCCGTAACATACCTGTAATCAGAAGCTCCATCAGAAAAAACAATCACGAGTTCTTCTGTGCCAATAGGAGTAACTTTCAATGACGTTCCTTTATACCTGATAATCTTTCCTTCAAGTTCGGAACCGGTATTTTGCCGGGAAGAGGATTCAAAA
Source organism: uncultured Muribaculaceae bacterium (assembly GCA_948788915.1). GTDB lineage: Bacteria > Bacteroidota > Bacteroidia > Bacteroidales > Muribaculaceae > Lepagella. The sequence continues at coordinate 3,390 of CAQFOZ010000034.1, forward strand.
ACAAGACTTGCCTTATTATCGGAAACAAGAAACGGCTTCCCTGTTTCCCATTCGGAAACAACTGGCGCAACAATATCACTCATCATCCGGTCCTCTTCCGTCGCCTGTGTGATGCGTTGCTCGGCTTTAGTCATTTTTATTGTCTTTGTATTCTCAATACCCGTAGAACAGCCCGGAATAAAGATCAATACAATTGATACTAATATATAAATAGGATATATCGGTTTATGCTTACACGCCATAGTCATCAAATTTATTCAAAATTAAACAAAATATTCGAGGAAATTTTTGTTGGATGAAAAAATTTATTTAACTTTGCACTCGCAAAACGGTGCAGAAGCCGGGAAAGGCGGGATAGCTCAGTTGGTTAGAGCGTCGGATTCATAACCCGGAGGTCTCGAGTTCAATTCTCGATCCCGCTACAAAAAGGTGAGCAATAGCCCACCTTTTTTTGTTATTATAACAAGTATGGAACACGGCTTATAAATAATAAATAACCTTAAAGTAAATATCCTTCCAATGGCATCAATGTATGAAATAATAATGAGTCTACCATTATTCAAAGGACTTAGCAAAACTCAAATCTCGAATTTAATTGAAAAAACGCCTATAAGTTTTTCGCAATTTGAAAAAGGAGCTGTCATTTATAACGAAGGAGATCCGATAGAGAAACTGAAATGCCTGATAGGCGGTAAGGTAAAAATTACTCATAGGATAGGCACCCAAGAATCCGGAACATGTTCTTGCAATGAAGCGCACTGCAACCTATTTATTACTGAAACTGTCGAATCGCCTGCCATACTTGAAGCACAGAAACTGTTCGGAATGGACAGGCACACGGATTCTGTGGCAATTTGCGATGAAAAAGCAAGCATCATGGAACTTGGGAAAGAGCAATATCTCAAACTTCTCCAATCAGACAACATTTACCTTATAAACTATCTCAACTATCTGAGTATACGCGCGCAAGCTATCAATAAAATATTTATATCTTTTCCAAGCCGCTCTTTGAAAGACATACTTGACAAAATGGTAATTTCCTTGGTATCACGCAGTGCCGATTCCATAGAATTTCATTACAACCCCGATGTTTTTGCAAAATACTGTTCCATGACCAATAACGAATTAATAGACAATTTGCGGACATTACAATCGGAAGGACTAATTGAAATCCTGCACGATGGTTTCAGGATTATTTCGAGATCCTGCTTCCTGAGGCATTCCGTGAATTAGTTTATCGCTATTTCTTAAAATTTATATTATCTTTGTTGTTTAGAAACTGTTTAAATATATTACGAAAAATTTTTCCGCCAAGTTTCGCCGGTCAAAACCGATAGGTTTCTCCCTTCTCAACTCGCGGAACCATCTCAAAAACAACTCTCAAAATTCCTCGAAAATAAATTTAAACAGTTTCCAAGAACTTAAAATTTAAATCTAAAACAAATACTTATATGAGAACTCGATTGATTATCATGAACTTTCTGGAATTTGCCATCTGGGGGTGCTACCTCGTTTCGATGGGTATATATCTGGAAGATATCGGTTTAGGAAGCAATATTTTTTGGTTCTATACTGTCCAGGGACTTGTATCGTTATTTATGCCGGCTCTTGTTGGCATTATAGCGGACAAATGGATTCCTGCACAGAAAATGCTCAGCATATGCCATGGTATAGCCGGTATTTTCATGATTGGTGCCGGATGGTATTGCATGCAATCGGCCGGAAATGTAGACTTCTCAATCCTGTTCACACTATATACTGTCTCTGTCGCTTTTTTCATGCCGACCATTGGTCTCTCTAATTCAGTAGCTTTTAATGCCTTAAACAAAGTAGGTCTCGACACTGTAGCAGCTTTCCCGCCAATTAGAGTTTTTGGAACCGTAGGTTTTATTTGTGCCGAATTATTTGTGAACTTCACCGGGTTTCAATCTACATATGCACAATTCATATCATCCGGAGTACTGAGTATGGTTTTAATGTGCTATGCACTGACAATGCCAAACTGTCCTGTAAATCCGGCCTCAGGTGCTAATCTCAGCGAAACTTTAGGTCTCTCTGCATTTAAGCTCTTCAAAAGCCGCACAATGGCAACCTTCTTTATATTCTCGATGCTTTTGGGCGTTTGTCTGCAAATCACCAACAGCTATGGTACACTGTTTATTGATTCATTCCAGAATATAATGGAATATACAGACACCTGGGGAGCAAAAAATGCAACAGCCCTGACCGCCATATCACAGGCGAGCGAGGCACTTTGTATTCTTATGATTCCCTTCTGCCTACGCAAATTCGGAATCAAGGGTGTGATGTGGATGGCTATGTTCGCATGGGTGCTCCGCTTTGCATTCTTCGGAATCGGCAATACTGGCAGCGGATTGATCTGGCTTATTTTATCTTGCATAGTATACGGAGTTGCCTTCGACTTCTTCAACGTAGCAGGTGGCCTTTTCGTCGACCAGCAGACAAACTCCAAAATCAGATCAAGTGCCCAGGGTTTATTTATGATCATGACAAACGGTATCGGTGCAAGTGTCGGCACATTCATGGCCGGAACTCTTGTCGTAAACAAAAATGTAGATATGAGTGGGTTGACATCGGCCGCAGAAAATCTTTCCGGATGGCAGCATTCATGGTTTATCTTCGCCGCATACGCTCTGGTAATAAGCATTCTATTCCTTATAATCTTCAAGTCCCCTAAAAACAATATAAAAGACAGAGACAAGAAAGAACTGACGGAACAAGATGCGTCTGGGTTTACCGAAATTTAGATTGCTAATATTTAAATAATTACTTACATTATTATTCATATATGATCCGATTTTATGCGCCAGATATTGACAAGACCCTGACACTTCCGGAGTCTGACTCCGGACATTGTTGTCGAGTTTTGCGTATGACTACAGGTGATATAATCGAAGTGGTAGACGGCAAGGGAAATTCATTTCAATGCCGAATTACAGACGCACACCACAAACACACCAAAGTAGATATTATCTCCAACTCGGTTGAAGCAAAACATTGGATCGGCAGACTCACTCTCGCAGTTGCTCCAACAAAAAACATAGACCGGATGGAATGGCTGCTTGAAAAAGCGGTAGAAATAGGTATTGACCGGATCGTATTCCTGAAATGTGAGCGGAGCGAACGTAAAGATATTAAAAATGAACGCATCCTGAAAATATTGGTCTCTGCCATGAAACAGAGCATGAAGGCATCATTACCTGAGTTTGACGGTATGGTTGATTTCAATAAGTTTTTATCGGAGGATTTCGGGACATCGCAAAAATTTATAGGATACTGTTCTTCCGAATATCCGAAATTACAACTGTTAAAAGAATACAACCCCGGAACTGATGCAGTAATAGTTATTGGTCCGGAAGGAGATTTCTCCCCTAATGAAATCAAAAATGCCGTTGACAACGGCTTCAAATGCGTGACTTTCGGCAACACCCGGCTTAGAACAGAAACAGCCGCACTTTATTCCCTTACCAACATACACAGCATTAATGAATATACAGAATTACATAAAATCAAGTAAAAGCAATAATTTCTTTTTACTGGCAGGGCCATGCGTAATAGAAGGTGAAGATATGGCTCTTGAAATTGCAGAAAAGATGGTAGAGTCCACATCCAGACTTGATATTCCATACGTTTTTAAAGGGAGCTATAGAAAAGCTAACCGCACACGTATCGATTCATTCACCGGAATCGGGGATATAAAAGCTCTTTGTATTCTCAAAAAAGTTCGCGAAACGTTTGGTATCCCTGTTGTAACAGACATACACCTTCCGTCGGAAGCCGAAATTGCGGCTGAATACGTAGATATATTACAGATTCCGGCGTTTTTATGCCGACAGACAGATCTGCTTGAAGCAGCTGCAAAAACCGGCAAAACAATCAACATCAAAAAAGGACAGTTTTTGTCACCTGAAGCGATGAAATATGCCTGTCAGAAAGTACGTGACAACGGAAACCACAATGTGATGGTCACCGAACGTGGCACAACTTTCGGATACGGAGACTTGATTGTAGACATGCGTTCAATCCCACAAATGGGAATGGCATGTGCCTGCCCGGTAGTTCTTGATATAACACACTCTCTTCAACAGCCCAACGCTGCAGGAGGTGTCAGCGGAGGTCTCCCGCAACTTATATCTACAATTGCAAAAGGTGGAATTGCTGTCGGTGCGGACGGAATCTTTATGGAAACACATCAGAACCCGTCTATAGCCAAAAGTGACGGCGCCAATATGCTGCCTTTGAAAGACGCCCCTGCCCTGCTTGAGAAACTTACAGTTCTACGTATGGCCGTAAATCAAATAGCTGATTAATTTACTAAATAATTATTTAACCCACTTTATCTATATTCTATCATAAAATAATCATACAACATATTTCATATGAAATTAAAAGGAATTATAATAGCACTCGGATTGCTTATTGGATTAAATATTCAGGCACAACAGATAGAGCCCCTGACCAAAGCCGTGCTTAATGGATACAAAAAAATCCTTGAAGAAAATCCAAAGGATTATGAAACTCTGTATCAAAGAGCTACCCAGTATTATAAATTGTCAATGTACGACAATGCCCTCGTTGACATCATGAAAGCACTTGATTTCACTCCGACTAAAGAAGAATCTCTTAGAGTAGATGAATTTTCAATGTTAGGAGACATCTATATTCAGACGAAGGATTACGAACAAGCTCTTCAAGCCGTAAACAACGCACTTGCTCTATCTCCCTCCAATTATGCGCTTTTATATAAAAAGGGGAATATTTGTCTTTACCTCAATAATCCGGAAGAGGCAATGACCGCATTCAGCTCCATGCAGAAGTTAAAAAGCCGTAGCCAAGAGGCGTTTTTTGGCATGGCAAAGGCCAATATAATGCAAGGTAATACAGATGTGGCAAAAGAACTGATGCAAGAGGCGGAAAAAGCTGATCCAAGCAGCTGGCTTACGTATTCAAGAATCGGAGATCTATACAGCGACATGAATGAAGACGAGAATGCCGCCGCCAATTATCTCAGTGCCTTCAGCCTTGCCGACAATGATGCAAGCAGACCTTTACAGTCTTTGATAAAACTTGCCGGCAAGAACTATCCGGCTGTAGAAACTGCAATTCAGTATGCAATATCACGAAACGCCAATCCCGATGCTCTCTATTTTTTACAAGCCAACATAGCATACAACAGCGGCTGTTTTAAAGAAGCATATAAAGGGTTCTCCAAACTCCTCGAATCAAAAGAGGGACAGATAGGAGCCGTTTATGCAAAAATGGCAATGACATGTCTCGCTCTTGAAAAAATGACTGAAGCACAAACCAATGCAGACATGGCTGTGTTGAAAGAGAATTCTGTCAGCACTCTTGTAACCAAGGCAAAAGTATACAATGCTTGCGGCAAGGCCGCGGTTGCAATGATGGCGGCATCAAAAGCCTTGCGCATTAATGCGAACTCAACAGATGCACAAGTGGAACTTGCTCTTGCTAATTTGCAGCTTGATGACAGCAAAGCTGCACTTCAAAGCCTTAATGAGGTGGCACTTTCCGCTCCGGATGATATTTATGCTTTAATGATAAGATCTTACGTAATCTTTGATATTCTTAACGATGCCAAAGAGGCCATTCATCAGTATTCCCGGATTTCAGAGATGCAGGAAGAAAGTTTTCCCGGAATTGCCTTTAAAGCAATGGCTAAGTGTTTTGCCGGTAAAAAACTCGATGCTGATGAAATAATGAGAAACGCACTCAAAGATAATTCAGACCTGACCAAGGACGATTATTACTGGGCCGGTGTGTATTATGCCCAGACAGGAAATCTCCAGGAGGCAAAGAAAATGGTGGAAAAGGCAATCGCTTCAGGGTATCAGAATTTGTATAATCTATACTCCAATAAAACTGCAAATCTGAATATCTCACCTATACGCCATCTTCTTCCACAAAGATAGAATGACAAAACGATACGTACAGGCAATATGATTGGCAGTATTGCAATACGCAATATTCTGAGTTGCAATACCGAAAAACACTCTTAACAACTGTTAACATTTAATAGTCGTTACTTTTTGCACAAAATATAGACTATGTGCAAAATGTTCAAAAACATGTTGTAAAACATATTTTGTTTATAATAGACATTAAATCAACGCCTTAACATAGCACACAAGCTGAATCCGAATTTAATTTAGAATTTTTTTTCAAAATAAATTAGGATTCAGCTTTCATTTTCAGTATATTTGACAAGTAGAGAATTGAGAATCTTAAAATTTGTAAACAAAAGAATGGAACAAACGCTTGTAATTTTAAAACCATCTGCAATAGAACGTTCCCTCATTGGAGAAGTAATTGGAAGAATTGAAAAACGTGGATTAATAATCTGTGGTATGAAAATGATTCAATTAGATGAGGCAATCTTGCGGGAGCACTATTCTCATTTGGTTGACAAGCCTTTTTTCCCTTCAATTGTTGAATCAATGACTGCCACACCGGTCATCGTAATGTGTCTGAAAGGCGTTGATGCCGTAAGTGTGTTCAGAGAAATGACCGGTGCCACAAACGGACGAAAAGCCGCACCCGGCACATTGCGCGGAGATCTTTGCGTGAGCGGCCAGATGAATATTGTTCACGCAAGCGACAGTGTTGAAAATGCAAAAATAGAACTCTCCCGATTCTTCAAACCTGAGGAAATTTTCAATTATACCCCATCATCCATCGGATTCTTATATGGAGATGATGAATTATAATTTATGAATTGATCTGATTTTCTCTTTCACACCAACATCTCTTCTCTGTAACAGAAACGATAATGATTAAATTGAATAAAATAGCGGTTGCTTGTCTCGGACTTCTTATAATCCCCACATTTGCAAATGCCCAACACATAATATCCAAATCAGCACACAGTGATATGCACAAACAGCTTTTGGCAAACCAGGCCAAAAGTAAGGATCAGATAAAGCTTATCGAAAAAAACACTTTCATTGATCTTCTGGATGAGGCTGAACCGGAGCTGGATATTTATACTGAGGGATGGAACAGCAAGTCTGTAAACCCGTTCAAAGAAGCAGACGTCCCCGATAATAAAATTATTGATGTTACAGGTTACGCTATGCCCTGTCCCGGAAGAGTCACATCCCCATACGGATATCGCGCTCGTTTCGGCAGAATGCACAAAGGCATTGATCTTGGCATTAGGAACAACGATACCATATATGCCGCATTCGACGGCAAAGTCAGACTGACAGCCTACGAACGCAAAGGATATGGCAACTACGTAATCTTGCGGCATCCAAACGGTCTTGAGACTGTATATGGTCATTTGAACAAAACATTGGTGAAACCTGATGAGACAGTAAGAGCCGGAGATCCTATTGCGTTGGGAGGAAGTACAGGAAGAAGTACCGGCCCTCACCTTCATTTCGAGACTCGTTTTATGGGATATGCCATTAATCCGGCAGCAATTTTTGACTTCGCAAACCAGACAACACACACAGATAGTTACGCATTCTCAAAATCAACTTATACAAAAGGACGTAACTATGCACCTTCAAACACACTTGCTCAGGCAGAACGGGAAAATCCATACAAGAAAGCAAAATCTTCACGCTCAACATATAAAGTGAAGAAAGGAGACACTCTGTCATCTATAGCCCGTTCATACGGTCTATCCGTAACCCGCTTGAAAAAACTTAACGGTCTTGGCAAATCAAGCACAATAAGAAGCGGACAGACTCTTAAACTAAAATAGATTAATAAACCGATAATAGATTTTTATAAAAGCAAGAGGTATAAAGTCAATTTGGCTTTATACCTCTTCATTTTTCACAGGGCAGACAAGACCTACCTTTAAGAGCTGACAGAATCATTCGATGAAGCAGACGGATGTCTATTAACATTCGGATAAGGAGCACCATACAAGTAAGCGGGATCAAGCCCTGGAGAAATATATCCTTCTGCAATTGTATCTCTTCCGGAAGGATTCTCGAATACATATAATCTGAACTTGTTCAACATCGCGGCTATATGCTCAAAGACTCCCGACTGGATTCCTTCGTAAGGTATCCATGACGAAGTAGAGGTAAAACAATAAACCTGAAACGGTATGCCTCCATTTGTTTGTGCCAAAGTATTCACAAAACAGGTGTCCACACTGCTTATATTGGGATTCTGCATAAGCCACATCATCATATACGCTCTAAACACTCCGAGATTGGTGTCAATGGTTCCGTCTACAAGGCCATCGCTATTGTTCACATCTTCTACCCTGCCTGAATTCCGTTGCTCTATTTTCTTTTCTATCCAATTCTTAAGCAATGGAATATTTGCAAACTCCTTAAGCATGCTGTCATCAGTCGCCACAACACTATCTGCATCTATATAGTATGACCTTTGAATACGTCGCGTATTACTTATTGACATATTTCTGTAATTACGGAAGCCCTGACTTACCAGACTGTAAGGAGGCAATGTGGAAATAGTCTTATCCCAGTTCTGAATTTTAATCGCAGTCAATCCGACTCCTACAACAACCCCGTTTGCATCCGATCCATACGGGACAATCCAATCACCTTCATGAAGGGAATCATCTTCCGCGAGCTGTATACCTGCGACAACCCCCATTATATTATCTTTGAAAACCAACATAATCACTGCGGAAAATGCACCTAAACCCGCCAATAATGATCCCGGAGACTTGTCTATCAGAATTGCAATAACTATTAATATACAGATTATCCACAACAGAAGCTTTACAAGCTGTACTACTCCATTCAACGGCAACTTACGCTTGTTTGCTCGGTTGTTAATATTAGTCCATATAACATTGGCAAGAGTACAAAGAGCATCTGTTATGACTATCACCACAAATATCCATGAAAGGCGCGACAGCCATGAAGCAAGCGACACATGTGCATTCAGAGTGAACTGAATAAGAACCAGGAATAATAATGCCGGAATTATACGACAAAGCTTTGTAAAAAACTTTTTATCTATTAAATACTTGTATAACTGACTTTTGAGATATGGCGCAGTTTTGTCAAGAATCTTTACAACAATCCATTGAACAGCAAGACCGACACCTAATGCTACAGCAAACACAAGAACAGCATAAAGCCATATAAACAAGGATGTATGTCCTTGCAGCCCTAATATATCCATAAACCAATTGACGCAATCCATCAAGATGCGTGCGATGAAATATGAGCTTTGTTCAGCGTTATCTGAAAGATGTAGGCTGAACGTTTCACTGTTATCTTTCCCCGAAATCAAAACAGCGGTTGATAATGGAATCATAATTAAGCAACATTCAGTTTACTTTAATTACAATTTAAAACCATCATAGGTTCACATAATAAAAGAGATGAAATCTGTTTGAAGATTTCATCTCTTTTATTACTAAATTTAAACAGTTTCTAAGCCAAAGGCTCAAGTTTTACTGTAAAATGACGCATAAGTTCCGCCTCCCATACAATTTTCAGACCTCTTTTAATTTCATTTCTACGGTCATAAACATTCTTTAATGCAGCGGCAATAACATTCATATGATTGTCTGTATACGTACGACGGGGAATCGCCAGCCGCACAAAATCAAGGCCATCAAAACGATTTTCACGGGTAACCGGATCCCGGTCAGCAAGGATATACCCTATTTCACATCCTCTGATACCGGCCTCCTTGTATAACTCAACAGTCAAAGTCTGAGCCGGAAATTCCTCTTTTGGAACCTTTGTTAGTATAAGAGAAGCATCAACAAATATTGCATGACCTCCCGCAGGACGCTGATACGGCACTCCGTATTCATCAAGTTTCTTAGCCAGATATTCAACCTGATGTATACGTGTATGCAACATATCGTATTCAGTGTTTTCATCAAGTCCTACAGCCAAGGCGGCCATATCCCGGCCATTCATTCCGCCATAAGTAAGATACCCCTCAAATGGAATACAATATTTTTTAGCCGACTCATACCAATCCTCATGACGGGTAGCAATAAACCCGCCCATATTCACAAGTCCGTCTTTCTTCGCGGACATTGTCATACCATCGGCATTCTTAAAGATTTCAAGACATATATCTTTTATCGTCCAATCCTCATAACCCTTTTCTCTCACTTTTATAAAATATGCGTTTTCAGCAAATCGGGCAGAGTCAAAAATAACACGTTTCCCATACTTGTCTGCCAATGCCCTTACAGCTTTAAGATTCTCCAACGAAACTGGTTGTCCTCCAGCCGTATTGTTTGTTATTGTAACTATTATAAACGGAATCTTGTCTGAATTATGTTCCAAAACATTTTCAAGTTTTTTTATATCAACATTCCCTTTAAACGGAGCCTCCAGCTGTGTGTCCTTTGCCTCGTCAACAGTACAATCCACTGCCAATGCATGTCTTGACTCTATATGCCCTTTGGTAGTATCAAAATGTGAGTTGCCTGGAATAATATCCCCAGGTTTAATCAAGGCTGAAAACAGTACATTCTCTGCCGCGCGTCCCTGATGGGTAGGGATGACATATTCAAACCCCGTTATTCTGGCAATGGTATCTTTAAGCTCATAAAATGATCTCGCACCTGCATATGATTCATCACCGGTCATTAACGCCGCCCACTGACGATCACTCATTGCCCCTGTACCGGAGTCTGTAAGACAATCGATATAGACCTGATCCGCCCTCAATTGAAACACATTGTAATTCGCGTCCTTAAGCCAAAGCTCTCTTTGTTCACGAGTGCTTTTCACTATAGGCTCAACCATTTTTATTTTCCAAGACTCTGCATAAGGTAATTCCATGGTACTATATAATTTTATCTGTAAGTTATAATATTAAATATCCTGCATATGGATTTATGGTATAAATTTATAGTATCTAAAGATATTTTCAAAGATAAAACATATAAAATATTAGTATCAAATAACAAATTCATAAATACTTATATAATTTACAAAACAGTTAAATAATTATTGAAAAAATATTCCAAGAAATCACAGACACGACAAACAAATACAATAGGATATATTAAGGGTATTTATGAATTACCCAAAATTTATCGGACACAACTGGGAATTTCATTTAAAAATTCTTATTTTTGTATCTATATTCTTTCTCTCATTCCAATAGATACAAATAATATGGATACTAAGAAATTAATTGATACAATCTCCTCCAATGCCGCTTTGTCGAAAGACGATTCCGGCAAACTTTTGAATGAGTTTTCCAAGATTGTTTCTGAGTCTCTTCTGGAAGGAGATTCCGTTTGCATCCCATCCATTGGTGTGTTTGAAACCAAACTTCGGGCAGAAAGATATGCGATACATCCTTCATCAGGCAAAAGGCTATTGGTGCCCCCAAAACTATCAGTTGTATTCAAGCCTTCAAATATATTAAAACAGAAAATACGCTGAAAATATGAAACAGAAAATTGTCTTTCCAACTCTGGTAGCCAATTTGGCAATTCAATCAGGTAAATCAAAAAAACAGTGTGAGGATTTTCTGCGTGAACTTTTTAGCATTGTTGAAAAATCTTTGTCAGAAGGCGAAAGCGTTAGAATAAAAGGATTAGGGACATTTAAACTTATAGATGTCGATCCAAGAAAAAGTGTAGACGTAAATACCGGTGAGGATATTGAAATCCCGGGACACAAGAAAGTAACATTTATACCTGCAAAAGAGTTAGCTGAAAAAATCAATGAGCCTTTTGCAATGTTCGACTCCGTAGAAATTCCAGAACCAGATTCATCTACAGAAACCGACACCGAAGATAATACGGAAATTAACAATGATTCCGAGACATCGGAGGAACCGGAAGTTTCTGAATGCACTACAGACCCGGATAATAATGAATCTCCAGACACACAGGAATCATCTGACAATCAAGACTCTTACGATGAAATACCACCTTATGAACCTACTAAGAAATTTAGATTTCTTTGGGGTTTTGTCTCCGGTGTTTTCTTCACTCTGATTATTCTTGTTTCCGTATTCTTTTTAACAGGTGGAAATCTAAAAGATTTATTAAATAACGGAACTGCAAAAAACAGAGTTCATGTGACATCTCAAACCGATACAATACCTGAAACATCTGAACAAGACTCAACCCTCAAATATAAACCGGAAGACACAACGAATCTTGAGACCAATACGGAATTCGAGAATTCCGTATCAACCGCACCCTCAGACAACCCTGTCTATGATACAATCTCCAGGACGCGTTATCTTACCACAATGGCTAAAGAACATTATGGCAATTATAATCTGTGGCCGTATATTTATTTAGAGAATCAAAAGATATTAGGACATCCTGATCGCATAAAACCCGGCACTCGTGTTATTGTTCCAAATCTTTCCAAATATGGTGTAACGCCATCTAATCCGGAAGACATAAAGATTGCCAAGAAAAAGGGTATCGAGATTTATGCAAAATTCCAATGAACCTTCAAACAACAGTAATGTTGTTTAAATTTAAACAGGCTATAGGGGAAATTGGGTTAACATAAGTATAACATAATAAAACCCACTGACTTTCATCAGTGGGTTTTATATTTTAGCTAAAAAAGAATTACTCTGCGGATTCTTCTGTAGCTGCGGTCTCTGCTGTTTCAACCTCGAGAGCTGCTTTGGCAGCTGCCTCTTCTGCTGCAAGCTTTTCAGCCTTTTTCTTAGCTACCGCCTCTCCTTTTACACGGTTCTTTTCAGCCTCTGCCTCATAACGTGCTTTAGCGTCTTCAGCAGCCTTTGCCGCATTTTTAGCCTTAAACGCATCAACCGCTTTAGAACGGTCGGCCTTCCATGCCTCAAAGCGACGTGTTGCCTCATCTTCTGTAAACGCGCCTTTCTTAACACCTCCACGAAGATGCTTCATAAGCATTACACCCTCTTTGGAAAGGATTGAACGAACTGTGTCTGTTGGTTGTGCACCAACCTCTACCCAATACAAAGCACGGTCGAAGTCTAAACTTATTGTAGCAGGATTAGTGTTCGGATTATAAGAACCTATCCTTTCAATAAATCTACCATCACGTGGTGCCCTGCTATCGGCGACTACAATTGGATAGAAAGCGTAGCCCTTGCGGCCATGACGCTGCAATCTGATTTTTGTTGCCATAAACTTTGCCGGTTTATTGTGTTGAATAATTAATATTTATGAAATCCCCTCACGGAATTCCAAACGCAAAATTAATTCAATTTCCACTTTCTACAAAGTATTTTGCATTTAATTTTACAATATTTTATAAATTTGTACTAAATAAGAAGTAGAATATGAAACGGTATATTTTCTCTTTTATACTTATGATGTGTATCGGTTTTGCAAATGCATCCGAACTCACCATGGCTACATTTAATTTGAGGAATGACAACAAAAGCGATGACGAAAAAGGTAATGGCTGGGCAATACGCGGAAACTATTGCGCCGACATGATACGTTTTCACGGCTTTGATATATTCGGCACTCAGGAATTGAAAAAGAATCAGATTCAAGATATGCTCATGCGCCTACCAGGATACGATTATATCGGTGTGGCTCGAGATGATGGCAAAGAGAAAGGAGAATACTCTGCCATATTTTATGATACGGAGAAAATAGAGGTGCTTGACCAAGGTAACTTCTGGCTTGCGGAGGATACAACATATCCTCATTTAGGATGGGATGCTGTATGCATACGAATATGCACCTGGGGAAAATTTAAAATTAAGAAAAACGGATTCACTTTCCTCTATTACAATTTGCATATGGATCACCGCGGAGTAAAAGCAAGAGCCGAGAGTGCCAAATTAATTCTAAAAAAAATCAAAGAGCTGCCTGAAAAAATCCCCTTTATATTAAGTGGTGATTTCAATGTGGATCAAACAAGCGAATCATATCTGCTTTTAAATAACTCAGGAGTTGTAAAAGACGCATATGAACTTGCCGAATTCCGTTATGCTCCCAATGGAACATTCAATGGATTTAAGACGGATCGTTTTGCCGACAAAAGAATAGACCATATCTTCCTTACCAACGAATTCAAGGTCAAGAAATATGGCATACTTACTGACACCTACCGTTCAGAACGGACATCAGAAGAAACAAAGGAGATTGCAAAAGAATTCCCTAAAGAAGTAAATCTATACAAGAATATCGCCCGCACCCCTTCTGATCATTTTCCGGTGGTACTAAAACTTGAAATCCCTGATTAAGGAGCCTCTGACACAGAAAAAAAACAAAACGAGAATTTAGCAAAAAAAATATAATGGCTGAAAATTCATTACTCAACAGACTTGAAGGTCTTGACGGCCGCTTTGAAGAGATATCTACACTTATCACAGATCCGGCCGTTCTGGCTGACCAGAAAAGATATGTGAGACTATCAAAAGAATACAAGGATCTTGAAAATATAATCAAGACACGAAACGAGTATAAATCCAAAATCGAAGTTATTGCCGAATCCAAGGCAATTATTTCCGGTGAAGAAGATGAGGAGCTAAAGGCTCTTGCTCGTGAAGAAATGGATGAAGCAGAAAAAGTCCTTCCTGAATTGGAAGAAAAAATTAAGCTTCTGTTAATCCCGGCAGATCCTGACGACGTAAAAAATGCAATGGTTGAGATTCGTGGAGGCACAGGCGGTGACGAAGCTGCCCTCTTCGCCGGGGATCTCTTCCGCATGTACCAAAAATACGCTGAAGCAAAAGGCTGGCAGCTTGCAGTATCTTCTGTTTCCGAGGGAGCCGCAGGAGGCTTTAAAGAAATCATATTTAATCTGTCTGGTAATGATGTATACGGAACAATGAAATATGAAAGTGGTGTCCACCGAGTACAACGCGTTCCCGCCACAGAAACCCAAGGCCGTGTGCACACATCTGCCGCCACAGTGGCAGTCCTGCCCGAGGCTCAGGAGTTTGAGGTTGAAATTCATGAAGGAGAAATTAAATGGGACACTTTTCGTTCTGGCGGCGCCGGGGGACAGAATGTAAATAAAGTTGAATCAGGTGTCCGCTTACGATATAATTGGAAGAATCCAAATACAGGCAAAGTTGAAGAGATTCTTATTGAATGTACCGAAACCCGTGACCAGCCAAAAAATAAAGAGAGAGCTTTGGCTCGCCTTCGCACATTCATATATGACCGTGAACACCAAAAATATCTTGATGACATAGCGTCAAAAAGAAAAACTATGGTCAGTACGGGTGATCGTTCAGCCAAAATCCGCACCTATAACTACCCACAGGGGCGAATTACAGACCACCGCATCAATTATACCATCTACAATCTCCCTGCCTTCATGGACGGAGACATACAAGGCTGCATAGATTCTCTTATCGTTGCTGAAAATGCTGAGAAATTAAAATCAGCGGAACTATAGGAACTGTATAATTTTAACATTCGACAATAATCTATATTTGTTTCTACATGTTTTAATATGTGAAACATGTTAAGTAAGTATAAATCTGATTTGAATACTTACTTAATCCATTTATTCACATATTAAAATTTAATGCCATGTATATTCTCTCAATTATCAGCTATGTAATCGGAGCTATTCTCCTCGGCATATCATGTTTTACAATAAGTGTGTCTGTCACTTGGTGGCTTGGTGGTATTGCAGTCTTTTTCCTTATTCTCGGGTGTGTTTTCCAATACAATGCATCAAAACATAAATACTCAACCCGTCACAGACACAATTAAACAAAACAGATATTTATAAGTTTATAAAAGCGCATATAAATAAAAACCTTTTGCAATAGATCTATTGCAAAAGGTTTTTACTTATAAAACTTTCCGCCTGTTCTATGGCTGATGGCTTGCCGATGTCAAGAATTTCCAAAGAATCATCCCTGAGTGCACGAATCTTTAAGCTGCCAAATCCGGAAAGTAGAAAATCCATAATCGGGAATGAAATTCTTCCAGTAAATTGTGAATACTCTTCAAGCTGCTGAAGCGCATAAGATCCCATAACATATATTCCACTGAACGCCAACTCTAAGTTCTTCTCCGGTAAGACATCCGTAATTTTTCGGAAATCATCCGTTATCAGATTATGCCAGCCACATAAATCTCCGGACTTGTCAAAAATCAGCTTTCTACTGGAATTTCTTTCACAAACAAGTAGTGTGATATCATTCGCCTCGTCAAGATGTTTTTTATATAGCTGATGCAAATCAGCTGTAGAAAGGATGTCCACATTATGCACAAGCAAAGCTTGATCATGTACATGCGAAGAAGCACGAATTATTCCTCCTCCGGTGTCAAGAAGCATATCAGATTCATCACTGATAATAATATTTACCCCAAAGTCATGTGTTTTTATAAACTCTACAATTTGACCGGAGAAATGATGGACGTTTATAATTATGGTTTCAAAGCCCTGATCGGACATCAGATTGATGACCCGCTCGAGCATCGGGACTCCATTTACGGGAACTAAAGCTTTCGGATGTTCCAACGTCCATGGGCGCAGTCTGGTCCCAAGACCGGCTGCCAGAATCATTCCTGTCATATCAGTCTGCTTATTTTTTGTTCCCTGTGAATAATTTTAACTGCAACGTCCGGGAATTCTCTCTTCAATTCATTTGCCAACTTCTCTGCACAGTAAACAGAGCGGTGCTGCCCTCCTGTACATCCGAAGCCCACCTGCAGGTTACTGAAGCCTCGTCTAAGATATGTCTGAACAGAAGGAAGAATCAATTCTTTCGCTTTACTGACAAATGCAGTTACCTCTCCTTTTGATTCGAGAAAATCGATAACCTTCCTGTCCAATCCTGTTAAACTTTTGTATTCCTCATATCTTCCCGGATTGTGCATTCCTCTGCAATCAAACATAAAGCCACCCCCATTGCCCGTGAAATCATCCGGATACCCTTTCTTGTAAGAGAAACTGAACACACTCACAACCAACTCGCGATTGGTAATATTTTTAAACCTGAAATCATCACATATTTTTTCACATACTCGCTTCAATTCCCTATATTCGTCGGCTATTCCCGTTTTAATCACAGCTGAAAGGTTTTCTAACGCTTGGGGTATGCTCTCTATAAAATGAGATTTCTTTTCTACCAGACCCCTGAATCCATATGCCCCAAGCACCTGAAGAGTTCTGAAAAGGACAAATCTGTTAACAAGATTAATTCGTGCATCTCTGTTCTGAGGGAAATAGCCTGTCGGAAAGTGTGAAAGATACTCCTCGATCATCCCATAGCGGAAATCATCCGGGAACTTAGCTTTTGCCTGCCACAAAAAAGAAACAGCATCGTAAATTGCAGGACCTTTTCGACCACCCTGAAAATCAATAAACCACGGCTCATTGTTTCTTATCATCACATTGCGGCTTTGAAAATCACGAAACATAAATCCATTGAATCCGTTATTCTCACATAGCGAATCGGCAAAAGCTTCAAAGTCATCTTGAAGCTTCTCTTCATCAAATATAACTGCAGACGGCTTTAGGTATTCATATTTAAAATAATTCAAATCCCAAAGAGCCTGACGGAGACAAAAAGGATTATATTCCGCACTATCATTCCACAAATGCCGTTCCACCTGCTGCATTTCTGCAAGCTTCTTTAGAGTCGCACTAACCAATTCTCTGACCGACAATGCAACTCCCGGTATCTCTACACTTGCGTCCGGATTCGTCCTGTCTCCTTTCAAGATAATATCCATTAAAGACAATTTCCCGAGATCTTCTTGAATATAGTTCAAGTAATCTGGCGTGCGCAAATAAATCTCCGGTACATTAATACCCCGTGATCTGAACACATTCCCAAGATTAATGAATGCTCTACACTCCCTTTCGTCATCTCCTACTGTACCGATACACCCGACAGAACAACCGTTTAATGATTCTAATATTTCTGGATTCTCTTCTTCGCAACCATTAAGACGATAATACTTCCTATTGCTACCCGAACCGGGAAGCTTGACAACCGATTTCGGCATATCATTGAAATATTCTCTGAAAAGATTTGAAAGGACATCTACATCCACATCTGATATATGCAGCATATCGTATAAAGTAGTTTTATGCTACAAAGTTAATAAACGTAACGCATTTTTTATTAACTTTGCAATATCTCATTGAAGAAAAAAATGATAAATAAACCCAATAAAATAAGATAAAGCAATGGCTAAAATCGAAGATTTTAATTTTAAAGGCAAAAAAGCCATCGTGAGGGTAGACTTCAACGTACCTTTGGACGAAAATGGCAACATTACTGACGACACCCGTATCCGCGGAGCTCTTCCGACATTGAAGAAGATCCTTTCTGACGGAGGTAGCCTGATTCTCATGTCACACATGGGCAAACCCAAAGGGAAAGTGAATCCCAAACTCAGTCTTGCACAAATTCGTGACGCAGTAGCAAAAGCTCTTGGCACAGATGTTAAATTCGCACCCGATTGTGCAAAAGCATCTGAAGCTGCGAAGGAACTCAAGCCGGGTGAAGTTCTGTTACTTGAAAACCTTCGTTTCTATCCTGAAGAAGAGGGAAAACCTGTCGGTATAGACAAAGCGGATCCCCAATACGACGAGGCTAAAAAAGCCATGAAAGAAAGTCAAAAGGAATTTGCAAAGACTCTTGCAAGCTACGCTGATGTTTACGTTAACGATGCATTTGGCACAGCCCACCGCCGTCATGCTTCAACAGCAGTAATAGCAGGCTACTTCGATCAGAATGACAAAATGCTTGGATTCCTGATGGAGAAAGAAGTGAAAGCAGTTGATAATATTCTGAAAGATATAAAACGTCCGTTCACAGCAATCATGGGCGGATCAAAAGTGTCAACAAAAATAGGAATTATTGAAAATCTGATGGACAAGGTTGACAACCTGATTCTTTGCGGAGGTATGACATATACTTTTGCAAAAGCAATGGGTGGAAACGTTGGCAAATCTATCTGTGAGACAGACAAGCTCGATCTTGCCCTTGACATCATGAAAAAAGCCAAAGAAAAAGGAGTGAATCTCGTACTTGGCACAGATTGCGTTGCTGCAGATGACTTCAACAACAATGCCAACACACAGATATGCTCCGTAATGAACATTCCGGATGGATGGGAAGGTCTTGACGCAGGTCCGGACTCAATAATTGCATTCCGCAATGTAATTGTTCCAGCCAAAACAATCCTTTGGAACGGCCCCGCAGGAGTATTTGAATTTGACAACTTCACAACCGGTTCCAAAGCTATTGCCGATGCCATTGTAGAGGCAACCAATAATGGAGCGTTCTCTCTTGTTGGAGGAGGTGACTCTGTTGCTTGTGTCAACAAATTCGGTGTTGCCGACAGCGTATCATACGTTTCCACTGGAGGTGGCGCGTTGCTTGAGGCAATCGAAGGGAAGACTCTGCCCGGAGTTGCAGCGGTATCTGAATGACGATATTGAAATTAATACATGCTATTTTATCGAAAACGGATTGTCGCATTACGTGACAATCCGTTTTCGATAAAATAGCATAACGAACATTAATTTTTCACAGTCGATTGTTGTTTTAATCAAAATAAATTGTAATTTTGCAAAGCATACCCTGAAAAAACTCTCAATCGAAGGTCCATAACAGGCGTAGCAATAAATATACTATAGAAATAAAAACATAAATCTAAATATTTTTAACATTAACAAACTAATTTAAAATCAGAACGATTATGGAATCTCAGAAACCTGCAGCAACTCCTGTTTCTGCAAAAATCAAAAAAGAGGAAAAGATCAGTAACGTGCGTGGTATCCGCAACGCATTTGTTGTGATCATTGCTTGCGCTATTGCCGCAGTATGTATCTTCCTTTTCGGAATGGGTTATTCCGGCAACTTTGAAGGCAACGATACAGCCGGTCATCCTCTTAACCTTGCCGGTACAGTTTACAAAGGTGGTTTCATCGTACCAATCCTGATGACACTGCTTCTTACAGTAATCGTATTGTCAATCGAACGTTGGATCGCAATCAGCTCAGCATCCGGCAAAGGCAACACTACAAAATTTGTAGCTGACATCAAAGCTGACCTTGCAGCAAACAAAATTGATGCAGCTATGCAGCGTTGCAAAACTCAGAAGGGTTCTGTAGCATCAGTTGTATACAATACTTTGGTTCGTTACAAAGAAATGGATGCCAACGACACTCTGAGCAAAGAGCAGAAACTTACAACACTCCGTAACGAGGTTGAAGAGGCAACAGCACTTGAGATGCCAGGTCTTTCTCAGAACCTTCCTATCATTGCTACTCTCACAACTCTTGGTACTCTTGTCGGACTTCTCGGTACTGTAATGGGTATGATCAAATCATTCCAGGCTCTTGCATCTTCAGGTTCTCCTGACTCTACTGAGCTGTCAACCGGTATCTCCGAGGCTCTTGTGAACACAGCGTTCGGTATCGCAACCGGTGCATTTGCTGTAATTTCTTACAACTTCTTCACAAATAAGATTGATAACCTTACCTACGCTATCGACGAAATCGGTTTCTCTATCGTAGCAACATTCGCAGCTACTCACAAGTAATCTGCACCGCAACGAAAAATAAAACCAAACTAAAACCGAAAAAAGTTAATAGCTAATATGGGAAGAGTAAAAATTGCAAGAAAAAGCACATTCATCGACATGACTGCGATGAGTGATGTGACCGTGCTTTTGCTTACCTTCTTCATGTTGACATCCACCTTCCTTTCCAAGGAACCTGCAACAGTTATCACCCCGCCTTCCGTATCTACGGAAAAGGTTCAGGAGACTAACTTCGTTCAGGTACTTCTGAGTCCGGAAGGAAAAGTTTGGCTGACCATGAACAATGACACCTCCGCTAACTGGAGTAATGAAAAAATGAAAA
>CAQFOZ010000035.1 GCA_948788915.1 uncultured Muribaculaceae bacterium
CGAGTTGAGAAGGGAGAAACCTATCGGTTTTGACCGACGAGACTTGGCGGAAACAGCCAAAAAGAACCTCTAAATTACCGAAAGAACTATTATATAAATTTTTTCGTAATGAATTTAAACAGTTTCTAAAATGCACTTACTGTCGTTTAAATTTGAATACTTACTGTTTGACTTACTTATGACTATGGCTTACCCGTTATTTATACAATGTTTTTTTGAATTTTTAGGCACATTGGTGCTCGTTCTTTTAGGATGTGGGGTTGTGGCCTGCGTATCATTGAAAAAATCTAAAGGAGAAGGTGCCGGATGGATTGTTGTAACCTTGGCCTGGGGACTGGCGGTAATGTGCGGTGTTTTTATTGCCGGTCCTTTTACCGGTGCTCACTTGAATCCGGCTGTTTCAACAGGACTTGCAATCGCCGGAAAATTCCCTTGGGAATTAGTGCTCCCTTATATATGCTCGCAAATTCTTGGAGGTATTATCGGAGCTATGCTGGTCTACATTTTTTACAAAGATCATTTTGACCTAACAGATAATGCCGAAACCAAATTAGGTGTATTCTCTACAATTCCGGCAGTGAAAAACCATTGGAGAAACCTCATCAGTGAAATAATCGGTACATTTATCCTTGTTTTAGTGATACTTTTCATCGGAGATAAATCAAACGCCGCAGAAGTCGGTCTCGGAAGCATCGGAGCTATACCTGTATCTCTGCTGGTAGTGGCAATCGGATTGTCATTGGGTGGCACTACCGGTTACGCAATAAATCCTGCCCGTGACCTTGGTCCGCGCATAGCTCACCACATTCTGCCAATCAAAGGAAAGGGAAGCAGTCAATGGGATTATGCCTGGGTACCCGTAATTGGCCCGATCATTGGTTCTGCGTTGGCTGCACTGTTATACTGGATCGTTATACAATATATTATGTCTTGATTTTCAAGAATGAAACACCTGTAGCAAGGGGATAGAATGAACAATTCCATCCCCTTGTCGGTTTTACACTGTGATGAAAAAATTATCACTGATATTGATAATGACGGTTTTGTGCCTGTCGGCATGGAGTTTCTTCCAGTCCCCCGCAAACCAGGCAGAAAATTCCGGATCCATTGCCACGCAGCTTTCGGTTGACACCATACGGGTAGCTCCTTTTGAAGAAGCTGTGGAAATTATCAAGAAATACGAAACCCTCCACAAGCCAAAACACTGGCCGCTGGTGGGCTATGGCCATAAAGTATTGCCTGGAGAGAAATTTAGCAGAACCCGCGCCCTTTCAGAGACTGAGGCAGATGCCCTGCTCCGAAAGGATCTACTGAAGAACTGTGCCATGTTCCGTGAATTCGGTGCCGACTCACTCCTTTTGGGTGTGCTGGCATATAATATAGGTTCAGGAGCCACGCGCCGGAGTTCAGTAGTACGTAAATTGCGCGCCGGAGACCGCGACATCGAATCGGCTTACATCGCACATTCCCGATATCGCGGCAAAGTTCATAACCAAATAAGACAACGTCGCATAGAAGAATTTGAAACTCTTTATATCCCGAATTACGAATTAAAAAATCCGGAGACCATGAAGAGAACCGAAACTGCCGGAAGTATCCTTGCAAATTCACCTCAGCCTCAATGTAGCACCATGAGTAATAATACAACAATACCGTCGTTATAATTCAATAGATTAAATTAAAATGTTGGGGTCATTTTCACATATAGCTTTTCTCGCGATCAGTGCTATATCTCTAACTGCATGTAATAATGCCAAAAGTGATAATAACATTGCCGAGATCGAGAACAGCGATTCTATACCGATCAAGGTCAAACAACTTATACGTGCTGTGGCAGACAATGACTCTGCCGGTTTTGCCGGGCTTGTAAGCTACCCTCTGTCGCGTCCATACCCCCTGCGGGATTTGAATAACAAAGAAGAACTGGAAAAATATTATTCAAAGTTGGTAGACGATTCACTGAAATCAGCTCTTACTTCATCCAAAGTATCCGATTGGGAAGAATATGGATGGCGTGGCTGGAGTCTGAAAAACGGAGAATATCTCTGGATCGACGAAAACCTGTATGATATCCCGTACATCTCATCTTTCGAACATACCGCCATAGACAGTCTTGTCCGACTTGAGATCGCCACTCTGCACCCTTCCCTGAGAAACGGTTGGCGACCTGCCGGAGCACTACGTTCTCACGATAAAAAGACTGTATGCCGTATCGACAGACAGACATCCGGAGAAACTAATCCTATATACAGAATACAGACTTTGTGTTTACAGGAACGGGGCAAACCTGAACGAAATACCAACAGATATTTTTACAGGACATAAAACTACTGAAGGCACTGCCGGAACCCGGATATACCATTTTGCGGACACAGTCGGCAGTCACGCGGTTTTCGAGCCGGAAACACCCGACGGAAGTGTCCCGCAAATAGAATTTATATACGGCAACGGAGTTGTTGACACCATTGCTGTAGAAAGAATTTATTGGATGGATCTCCTAAAATCCGAAAGATTTAATAAAAAGTAGTGTTTTTTTGAATAATTCTACTGATTTTTAATTAGTAGAATATTTTATTATAAAGTTTTTTCTTAAATTTGCATTGGAAACGGTGCGCAAGCACCTGAAACAAGAAAATCTAACCAAACATTCTAACATATTATGACAAAAGCTGAAATCGCACAGGAAATTTCTAAAACAACAGGCTTGGACAAATCAAGTGTTGTAGAAGTTATCGAACAATTCATGAAAGTTGTTAAAGATTCACTTGCAAACGGTGAAAATGTATATCTACGTGGCTTCGGAAGCTTCACAGTTAAGACTCGCGCTGAAAAAACAGCACGCAACATTTCCAAAAACACAGCTCTTATCATTCCGGCTCACAAGATTCCTCATTTCAAACCTGCAGATTGCTTCAAAGAGGAAGTTGCAAAATAATATTGCATATAAAATTATTGACAGGCAGAGATTAACATTATCTCTGCCTTGTTTTTTTATCTGTCCGGCAAGAAACATCGTCTCAGAAATTGTTTAAATTTAAACTACAGTAAGTGCTTTTTTATCTTTTATACTTAATTTTGAAAATTGACATAAATATGTTAATTTAGGTTTTTATTAGAAATTGTTTAAATTTATTTTCGAGGAATTTTGAGAGTTGTTTTTGAGATGGTTCCGCGAGTTGAAAGGGAGAAACCTATCGGTTTTGACCGCCGAAACTTGGCGGAAACAGCCAAAAAGAACCTCAAAATTACCGAAAGAACTATTATATAAATTTTTTCGTAATAAATTTAAACAGTTTCTTAGAGTGCTTCTGAATTTAGAAAGAATGTTTGTAAGATAGATTTGTTTGTTATGAAGAATAACTCAACTAAAAATATACTCGAGCCCAAAGAACAGACAGAAGTAATGGATATGATTTCCCCATCAATTTCAATAGGTATCATAGGTAATTATCCAGACGGTTCCGAAACACGTATGCTTCTTACTCCGGAAGCCTGCGGAATGCTTACATCTGCCGGAATAGGTATTTGCATGGAGTCTGGAGCCGGCAGGGACATCAGTTTCTCCGATGAGAAATATGCCGAATATGGCGTTAAGATTGTGACGCGCGACCTGGCTCTTAAGTCCCAACTCGTCTTGAGTTACACATCTCTTAGAGCCAAAGATATCAAGAAAATGCAAAAAGGAGCCGTCTTGCTCTGCCTAATGGACAAAACACTATTTGAGGAAAGCACTATCAAGGCTTTGCTGGATTATAAAATTATATGTGGATGCTTTGATAACATGTATAGCCACAACGAAGAACCGGTTTTCGCCAATATTCTTGATGAAATAAACGGACGCGCTGCCATTATGTATGCGGAAGAAGCCCTCTCTTATCTTGGAGGAGGCAAAGGCGTGTTGCTGGCGGGTGTAGCTGGTATAAATCCTTGTGAGATACTTCTTATCGGAATGGGCAATGACATAATAGCGGCTGCCCGCGCTGCCGCTGCCACTGGCGCAAGGGTAACAGTGATGGACAATGACACTTCAACACTCCAGGTAGCAAAAGAGATTCTCGGGCAACAAGTGGATACAATCGTGATTCATCCACGTGTGCTTTCAAACAAAGTGAAGAGCGCCGATGTGATTATCACCGGCACTACTACCCGTCAGTTTGAATTCCCACGCAATCTATCGGCTGCAATGAAAGAGAATGTTTATGTTCTGGATATCAATGAGACTCAGCCTTCTGTAAGCGTACCCCGCACAGTGGCGATGGCATTCTCCAACGCATTGGTGAATTTCTTTGAAGAGATGGCAATAAAAGGCGGCTTCAAGGGAATGGTCTCGACAACCCCGGGCGTACAATACGGCATAATAACCTATGACGGTAAACTTGTAGACAAACTGATAGGCAGCTATCTCGGTATGCCTAGCATTGATATTTCCGTAATGCTTTCTGCCGCAAATTAAGAATTACAGAAACTATGTAATCTGACCCTAAGGGAAGTTAGAAAATTGGAACACAGAAATCTTATTCATATAGTGCCCTCCAATAAATGGGGCGTTGTGCAGCAATATGCTTTTGAAATATGCCGACACTACAAAAAAAACGGATGGAATGTGGCGGCCATGACACGCAATGCTCTCGTTATAGACACTCTATTCGATGCTGAAGATATCTCTTTGATACACGCCCCATTAAGAGGTTTCTTTGATTTTGACTCAGTCAGGATTCTTACAAAAAAACTGCACAACTCCTATTCTGGGCAAACTGTCATACATGTGCACCGGTTCAGAGATGCATTTACAGCCATCATGGCAAAGAAGATGGCTAAACGTAATGATATCAGAATTGTAACTACTCGCCATAAAGTCAGAGAAGGAAGAGACTCTTTCTTTTTCCGTTGGATTTACCGAAACATAGATACTCTTATATTCGTATCAAGCGTAGCATATGACCGGTTCAAGAAATCGTTAGGCAGACGCCTGTCTACATTCCGTGACAACATATACATTCTTAGATATAGCCATGACATAAATGTTTCCGATATGAAAAGTGAGTTCCCATCGGGTCCCTTCACTTTCCTTTATCAAGGACGGTTAACACCCGGAAATGGTCTGGAAACAATCATTGAGGCGCTGGTGTCTCTCCCCAAAAGGAAATTCAGATTAAGGATTACCGGCAGAGGAAATCCGGATTATCTGGACAGATTGCGGTCATTGGCTATGAAACTCGGAGTCATGAACTCGATAGACTGGGGACAACGAGACTTGGTATCAGTTGAAAATGCTCTTCAATCTCACTGTGGTATTGTAATCTCTACCGGTGGCGGCCTTTCAGACTTGTCAAGCCTTATGTTCATGGCCGCAGGACATCCTCAGATTTCTACATCTTACGGTGCAAGAGCCGAATATCTCGAAGACGGAAACACTGCGATAATAGTTCCGTCTGGAAATGCTGAAGTTTTGGGAAAGCGTATGGCTGAACTTATAGAAAATCCTGAGTTGTGTGCCCGAATAGGAAACCGGGCAAGGGAGTTGTACATCAAACTACTCTCCTGGCCTCATTTTATAAAGATATTAGACAATATATACGAAAATAGATTTAATAAACAAGCAGTAAGTTAACTACTTGCTACTTACTTATAACAAAGATTATATGAAGAAAGCGTTAATAACAGGTGTCACAGGACAAGACGGATCGTATCTTTCCGAATTTTTGCTTACAAAAGGATACGATGTGCATGGGGTGATACGTCGTAGTTCAAGCGATTTCCGCGAACGAATCTCCCATCTTGAAGAAAATCCAAACTTCCACCTGCACTATGGAGATATGGCTGATTCCTTGAGTCTTACAAAAATAATAACTGATGTAAGGCCTGACGAAATCTATAATCTTGCGGCCCAAAGCCATGTTCAGGTTTCGTTTGATGTTCCGGAATATACTGCCAATACCGATGCAACGGGTGTACTCCGAATACTGGAAGCAGTGCGAATTGCAGGAATCGCAGACAAATGCAGAATCTATCAGGCATCTACTTCGGAGCTTTACGGAAAAGTGGAAGAGGTGCCGCAGAATGAGAACACTCCGTTCCATCCATACAGCCCTTATGCTGTGGCAAAGCTGTACGGATACTGGATTATAAAAGAATATCGTGAGGCATACAACATGTTCTGCTGTTCGGGAATCCTTTTCAATCATGAAAGTGAACGCCGAGGAGAAACATTCGTAACCCGTAAGATTTCGCTTGCAGCTGCACGTATAGCACAAGGTAAACAGGATAAACTCTTTCTGGGGAATCTTGACTCACTCCGCGACTGGGGTTATGCAAAAGATTATGTGGAATGCATGTGGTTAATGCTTCAGCAAGACAAACCGGATGATTTTGTAATAGCATCTGGAAAACAACATTCCGTAAGAGAGTTTGCAACTCTGGCATTCGCCCGGGTTGGCATAAATCTGCGTTGGGAAGGCAAAGGTCTGGAAGAAAAAGGAATTGACACTAAAACCGGAAAAGTTCTGATTGAGGTTTCTCCTGATTTCTATCGACCTACAGATGTGGTGAATTTATGGGGCGATCCATCCAAAGCAAAAAAATTACTCAATTGGAACCCATCTAAAACAACATTTGAGGATCTGGTCAACCTGATGGTTGACTCGGATATGGAGAAAGTAGCTGTGGAACGTGCATCAGAGCATGTAAAAACAAATCTGGTGGAGTATCTTGAAAAAGGCATTGTCAAATAATCCGCACTCATCTGCATTTACAAAAAAAGTTTTAGACACAGTAAGCTGGGGGGTATTCGCCATCCTGCTGGCAACATATTGGCTTACGACAGCACCTACGGTATCATATTGGGACTGTCCGGAGTATGTTTCAGCTGCATGGAGACTTGAAGTAGGGCACCCACCGGGCAATCCTTTCTGGATGCTGACCGAACGAGTCATAACAATGTTTGCGCCATCTGGAAAATACGCTGCGCTGGCAGTGAATCTTTCAAGTGGTTTATTCACTGCGTTCGCCGGATTCTTTCTTGCCCGTGTCATTTTTATGGCTTTGGGATGGGTGACAATTGGTATAAGATTGCATTCCCCTCTGCTTACCCGCTGTATTGCATCCGCCACCGGAGCACTTGCTTTCGGATGGTGCGATTCCGCATGGTACTCGGCAGTCGAAGCTGAGGTATACGCCATGTCGATATTTATGTCGGCATTGTGCATCTGGCTGATGATGAAGTGGGCGGAATGTAATGATCCATCGAAAGCTACACGGTATCTGATACTGGTGGCATATCTCATGGGATTATCTATCGGTGTACACCAGCTTAACCTTCTTTGCATCCCGGCTATGGTGCTGATCTGGGGGTTCAAGCGCGGACGTGGAAAATGGTGGAAAGTACTTATTCTTCTTGTTTTCTCTTTAATTGCCGTCGGTGTTATCCTCCTTGGCATAATGCCCGGCATGATATGGCTTGCTTCCCGGTTTGAGCTGTTCGCTGTAAACACATGCAATCTACCTTTTCTGAGTGGTGTAATTATATTCATCGCTACTTTAGGATTAATATTGATTGCAGGACTGATCATATCAAGCATGTGTAATGCCCGTCGTCTTAACATAGCTTTCTGGATGACAGGAATGCTTCTTGTCGGATATTCATGCTATGCCTTGATTCCAATACGCGGAGATATCCCGTCTCCGGCAAATTCCGGTCGCCCCGGGAATCCGTTCTCTTTTGCATCATATCTTGCCCGGGAACAATATGGCGCTTCTCCTCTGATATACGGACACACCCCCATGAGCAAGCCCCTGTTACGCGAAGAATGGAATCAGGATGATTCTTTACCATCATACCGTAAAAAAGTGCTTCGCAGAAAACATCCGGTAATAGTTGCAAAAAAAGAGGGTATGCTTCTTACTGACAATTACGGCATGCTCACAAAAAAAGATTCGGCCTTAAACAAAAAGATATTGGCAAGAGGCAGTGACGGATATGTTATACAAGGATATTTCCCGGAAGTTGAATATACCCCGGAACTAAACATGTGGTTTCCAAGAATAACAAGCCGTGATCCGTCCGATTTTCCCTGTTTTGAAGACTGGGCGGGAATGAATAAAGACAATATGTTGCGTGTGCCTGTTTCAGAAGCGGTTGATAGTGCCGGGAACTATGTATGCAAGATGAATGCACAAGGAGAAAGAGTCCGGTCTTTTTCCTGCAGGCCCACTTATATGCAGTCTTTACGGATGTTTCTGACATACCAGACCGGATATATGTATTTCCGTTATCTGTTATGGAACTTCTCGGGTCGTCAGAACGATATCCATTCTACCGGAGAAGTAGAACACGGAAATTTTATCACAGGAATCCCGGTGATAGATAATGCCATGCTTGGAGACCAGTCAGCTCTTCCGGCATTTGCCGGAAAAGAAAATCCGGGTAGGAACAGATACTTTCTTATTCCCCTGCTACTTGGTCTCGCAGGAATGATATGGCTGCTTGGCAAAGGAAAAAGAGGAATAAAGACAAATGTCATAATCGCAACTCTATTCGTCATGACAGGATTGGCAATTGTGGTGTATCTGAACCAATCACCGGGTGAGCCACGGGAGCGAGACTACTCATTCCTCGGCTCATACTGGGCATTTGCCATGTGGATAGGATTCGGAGGTGCCGCCCTGATGCAATGGTGCAGAAAGTTCGCTCCGTTAGCCGCGGCAATACCTGTATTCAGTGTTATCTGGATGTTCATCCAGAATTTTGATGACCATGACAGAAGCAATCGATACACTGCGTCTGTAATTGCATCAAATATCCTTAACTCTCTTCCTGAAAACGCAATAATTTTTGTTAACGGAGACAATGGCACGTTCCCGTTATGGTATGCTCAGGAAGTCGAAGGAATAAGGCGGGATGTACGTGTTATAAATCTTGCCTATCTCGGATTACCCGCCTATGTTGAAAGCCTGATGAGAGATTGGAACGAGGCTCCGCGCATACCGGCTACTCTAACCCGTGAGACAATAGCATACGGTGCCTTGCAATTCCCAAGACTGAAAGTTGTAAATGCAGATTCTGTACCTGATGCTCTGGAGATGCTGAAAACACTGGAGATATCCGGCAGCCCCGTAATAAATGTTGATAAAGTACGCATAGCAGGAATAGCTCCAGACTCTGTTCTGTTTCCTTTAAGAAAACTGTCTGCTTCCGGAAGCTCAAACCTTGATTTCCGTAGACTGATGATCCTTGACATTATAGCTACCAATGCAGCATCTCCAAATCCACGCCCGATACATTGGCTTAAAACAATGCCGGAACATGCATATGCAGGATTATATGAATACACATCTCCAGCTCTGTTCACCCGGGAATTAGGTCTTTTAACCCCGGATGAAACAGAACAAAGATATCTGACCGGTCTTGACAAAATGAAGGAACTTAATCCCAAAGGTAGAGAACCGTATCTTGATCAGACACCCGCAGGACAAGTAAGCATACACCGGGCAGGACTCGTAATGGCAGCAACAGATATGCTGAAACATGGAAAAATTAAATCGGCACTTAGACTCGCATTAGCTTCTGATTCTCTTCTGGGAATGGACAGAAACACTTTTACAGGAGTCCACGACAAAGACTCGACTTTTAATACACGGAAAATGACCGGTCTCCTTTTTAGCGCATTGTCAGATTCGTTAAATATAAAAGGAGAACGAGACGAAGCGGTACGGCTCGGAAAGCGTGCTGAAGAAATAAAGACTGATGAAGAAAATTTAAATCGCGAATGGTTGAAATACAAACGAACATTATCACCTTCTTTGCGGTTAAAAATAAGTAGTTGAGATAAATTAATGAACATATAAAACGAAGAGATTTTTGAGTCGATTTTGGCGCGGAGCAAAGGAGCATATACTAATATGCGACTGAACGACAAGCCGAAAGCGACCAAAAAGATCGAGTTTTATAGTTCAAGATTAAAACAATACATATATCGCTTAATTTTTCTCAACTACTTATCAAATAAACAACTAAACTAATTTACCGAATATTAGTATTTATGAATATGAAAAAATATCTGATGGCTCTTGTGGCTGTCGCAATTCTGGTTATTCCGGTTGATGCAAAAAAGAAAAAAATTGAAGGTGGCAAACCTATGATCTCATTTACAGAGCAGACTCACGATTTCGGAATAATTTCACGTAATAAAGATTTTGTTTCTACTGAATTTGAATTTACCAACACGGGAAACGCCCCTCTGGTGATATATGACACCACTGCCGAATGCGGATGCACACGCCCCTCATACCCGAAGAATCCTATAGCTCCCGGTAAAAGTGGAAAGATTAAGGTAAATTTTATACCGAAAGGATATTCCGGAGGTTTCACTAAAAGTGTGAAAGTAAAAAGCAATGCAAGCTCAAAACCCAAAGTACTGAAGATCTCTGGTATAGTAAACCCTAATTGAAATGTCCGGTTTCAGAAATATATTTCTATTGTTCTTTATCTCGGTAATCTCAGGTGCATCTGCGGAGATTGTCTGGATTGAAAAAGACTATGACTTCGGTCTGATGAAAGAGGAGGCAGGTCCACAAACAGGAAAGGCGAGATTTATAAACAAAGGACCTCTCGAAATCTGTGTAACCGGAGTCAGGACAAGCTGTGGCTGCACCAGTGCCATATATCCTCAGGAGCCTGTATCTCCGGGCGACACGGCTACTATAACCTTTACCTATGATCCCAAGGGACGTCCGGGACGCTTCCAGAAATCAGTACGTGTATATGTTGGCGATTCCGATACATATTTAGTACGCATAAAAGGGAACGTGCTGGGAACACCCCGGTCGCTGTCCAAACTGTATCCGATAGAAAACGGTGCGTTGCGCCTTTCAGAAGCTCTTGTTGCGGCTGGAGATGTTACATACGGAACCACACGCCATTTTTTTGTAAATGGATATAACCAAAGCGGTGATTCCATAACACCCGTTATACTCTGCACTGATCCGGCTCTGTCTGTTTCAGCATCCCAAGAAAAATTAGGGCCCGGAGACATTGTAACTTATGGGCTATATTTTAATTCGCGCAATGTCTCCGAAATCGGTCATGTGGATATTCCTCTAAAAATCACCGCAGATAAAGGAAATCCGAACAATGAAGTGACAATCAGTCTTACTGCCAACGTAATTCCGGATTTATCCAAACTTACAAAAGAGGATGTGGATCACGGGCCACGTTGCTACCTGCTTCCGGAACGGATAGATATGGGGATTCTTAAATCCGGAAGTAAAAATCCACACTTCAAATTTGCAATCAGAAACGAAGGAGAAAAAGAGATGAGAATAATGAGAGTTTATTCACCATCCGGAAAAGTCAAGATCTCTCGTTTCCCTACAAAACTTAATGTCGATAAAGCCGGAGAGGCAGAAGGAACTTTACTACTTGATAAGGTGTCTTCTTCTCCATTTAATATAAAAATCGAAGTCATTACCGATGACCCTCTGCATCCGGTAAGAATTTTACATTTGGTAGGTCAAATAGAATAATGTAACTTTGAGAACGAACCAAGAAAATACATAGTAAGAATATGGAACATCCGGAAAACGATACATCATACAAGGGACTTCAGGTCAACTCAGGAGTCACCTCTCAACCGATCACAAATCCTTATCGTCGGCCGGCGCGCCGCCGCAGACAACTGACACCGGGAGAATACGTAGAAGGCATAATCAAAGGTGATGTCAGCATTCTTGGACAGGCAGTCACTCTTGTCGAGAGCACAGCCGACCAGCACCAGATACTGGCACAGGAAGTGATCGAGAAATGCCTTCCCTATTCAGGCAATTCTCGAAGAATAGGTATCACCGGTGTTCCGGGAGCAGGAAAATCAACGTCTATTGATGTCTTCGGGCTGCATGTTCTCAAACAAGGGGGAAAACTTGCTGTACTCGCTATTGACCCAAGTAGCGAACGCACGAAGGGCAGTATACTTGGAGACAAAACAAGGATGGAGAAACTGTCACAGAATCAATCGGCATTTATCAGACCTTCCCCTTCAGCCGGATCTTTAGGAGGTGTGGCCCGGAAAACACGGGAAACCATTGTGCTGTGTGAAGCAGCCGGCTATAACAACATATTCGTTGAGACAGTAGGTGTCGGACAAAGTGAGACTGCCGTACATTCTATGGTAGACTTCTTCCTGCTTATTCAACTTGCCGGAACCGGTGACGAATTACAGGGTATAAAGCGCGGAATAATGGAAATGGCAGACGGTATCGCCATAAATAAAGCGGACGGTGACAATATCGAGAGAGCCAATCTTGCAGCCGCCCAATTCCGCAATGCACTTCACCTTTTCCCGCCGACACCAAGTAAATGGCGGCCGGAAGTTATGACATACAGCGGCTATTTTGAACTTGGTATAGACAAAGTCTGGGATATGATCGACCGCTATTTCGACTACGTAAAGGGAAACGGATATTTTGAACGGAAACGCAATGAACAGGCGAAATACTGGATGGTAGAGTCTATCAATGAGGAATTACGAAATAACTTCTACAGACAGCCGGAAATCCGCGCACTGCTTGAGCAGAAAGAGATGCGAGTGCTCAACAATGAGCAATCTTCATTCACAGCGGCTCACGATGTCCTGACAAGATATTTCGAGATTCTAAAATCCCAGGGATCCCCGCTTAAACCGGGTGATATCCGTTGATTTGCGCTCAGAATGGACAAGGAGAATAAGATAAGGCAGGATACCGCTGTATCTATCGTGTGTTACAATACACCGGACGATGAGATGCGATCCTGCCTGTCCTATCTTGTTTGTCATAGACTGAGTAACATCTACGTTATAGACAATTCAAAATCAACTGCGACAAAAAAGATAACGGAAGAATTTCCCGGAACCATTTATATACCCAACAATAACACAGGCTTTGGTTCCGCACATAATATAGCCTTGCGCAAAAGTCTTAAGCAAGATATGCGCTATCACCTTGTGTTGAACAGCGATATACTGCTCTCACCCTGTATTCTTGAAAAAGCGTTGGAATATCTTGACACACATTCCGACACAGGTGCACTCCAGCCCGAAATTCTAAACAGTGACGGCAGCCCACAGTACACAGTCAGACTTCTGCCAACCCCTTTGGATTTAATCGGACGCCGATTTCTCCCATCCATACTAACAGCCGCACGCAAAAGGAAGTATCTGCTGCAGGATGCGGACAGAAAAAAAGTACTTCAGATTCACTACATGCAGGGAAGCTTTATGTTATTGAGAATGGAGGCCCTAAAAGAAACCGGATTATTCGATGAAAGATTTTTCATGTATCCCGAAGATATAGATCTGACACGCAGAATATCACGCTCTTGGAAATGCATATACTGGCCCGGAGGATCCGTAATTCACGCCCATCGGCAGGAAAGCTACCACTCCCTGCGTTTGCTCCGCATACATATCATAAACATGATTAAATACTTCAATAAATGGGGTTGGATATTCGACAAAGAGCGTCGCAGACTTAATACTTCCGTGCTAAATGCTATTTCGATGCAGTTTCAGCAATCATCCACACATAAGAATTATTGATATTTAACAGACTCAAGACCTCTTAAATCAACGGCATACCCTCGCTGTTTTTACCTGCAAAAGTAACATAAAACCGTAATTTCTCAAATAAATTCATGTCGCTGATTATCTGTTCTTCAAATTTGATTCCGGACATAAAAAAGTGGCATAATCTGAAATGATGATTTGATTAATTCATCTAAACTTAATATATTACACTTGATATTTATGGACAGATATGATTTCATTGAAACGCAAGAAGATATAGTTTCCAACATAAGGACTCTTTATTCATATTTACAAGGGAAACAAGGCGATGAATATAAGTCTTGGGCTATTGAAAAAATGATTAGAGGTGAAAATTATGTTGTTGAAATTATCGACTCGATGATATGTTTCGCCCCAAGTAGGTTCGTTGTGTATCTTAATAATTCAAAAGAAAAACACGAAGAGAACCATGGTGATGGGACGCAGACTGATGAGAAAATCAAAGCTTACTATCAAAAGGTGCAAGATGAAAGACTTGATTTACTATTCCAAAATGAACTATCAAAATATGGAGTGTCATCTAATCAAAAAATATACTGGATATCTAATGATATAACAGTTGATGACATTATTCGGATATCAAGAAATAAAACTAAGTATGCTCCACAAAATTTGGAATTTGATAAATATTGGCATATACAAATGCATCTGCCTGAGGGAAAAGATGGTATTCAAATTGACCCAACATTAATGCTTATAGAACCGGAGCCGGTTATTGGTACTGGCGAGTGGGATGATGGTCAATGTAGAAATTTCAAAAACATAGATAATGGCAATATCGTTCTTGTTAGAAAAGGTAATCAGGCAATTGCCTTATGTCAGATTATAGGAGAAAACTTTACTGATGCTAATCTAACAGCAAAATATATAAACGTAAATTTTAGGAAGGTAAAAATATTATCATGGGCAGATAACTACAAACAACCTCAGTCAAGGCTTTTCTCACAAGGGACATTTTCATCGTGCGGTAAACATACCGAACAATACAGATATATAAATGAATGGTTGGCCTATATGAATAATAAGGCATTTACAGATAAATGTGCTAATTTACTTAGGTCAAAACACAATATAATATTACAAGGTGCACCAGGTACAGGAAAAACTTATAATACCGCAGCAATAGCTCTTGATGTGCTCGGGGTAAGTGATGTAGATCTGACGGATCATGTTGCAGTTATGAACAGGTATAATGAGTTACTTGATAATCGAATATTCTTTACTACATTTCACCAATCACTTGATTATGAAGATTTTGTCGAGGGATTAAAACCCCATGTTCAGACAAATGCAAATGGGGATAGTATAGGTGTTGTATACGAACCTGAAGATGGTATATTTAAACGTGCATGCAGCGCAGTAGTTACAGACGAAAGCAAGGATATTATTGAGTGTATTGATGATTACCTCCAACAAATCAACGGATTCGAAAACAAAAGGGAAATACCAACCATTTCTGGAAGATCTTCTCTTTATGTATGGTGGAATGATGGAAATACAACGATAAGCTGTAGAAGTACAAAATCAACCAGCCAGCGAGAGAAAGAGTATACTCCTTCTCCCTTAAACATCGAAAAAATAAAACTTCAGGCTTTAGGTAAAGGAAGCGAAAATAATTGGCAACAATATGCCCAAGCATTCATCGAGGCTGTTAAAAAGGAATATCATGCTAAGGCAGATAATTCAGTTGTTCTCATTATTGATGAAATCAATAGAGGTAATGTTTCAAAAATATTTGGCGAATTGATAACACTACTGGAATCTGACAAACGCGACAAAGCACATCATCCGTTAAAAGTATTGTTACCTTATTCAAAAACATTGTTTGGTGTTCCAAGTAATCTTTACATTATCGGTACAATGAATACGACTGATAGAAGTACTGGTACTTTAGACTATGCTCTTCGCAGGCGTTTTGCATTCGTCACTCTGCAATCTAATCCGGCGGTCATTGAAAAACATTATGATAAATTGAATAATCAAGACCTAAAGATAAAGGCTATAGGATTGTTCAGTGATATTAAGTCCTTTATCATGAATCCAAAACATCAATGTGGGAATTTTGGTATAGATGACTTAATGGTGGGTCATAGCTATTTTATGGCATCTTCCGAAGATGAATTGGTAAATAAAGTAGAGTTTGAGATACTTCCACTCATTGCAGAATACATTAGCGATGGTATTATAAACGTCTCGAATGAAGAGAAGACTAAAGCTTTTCAAGCATGGTCTAATTTACAACCAATGCAAGTTGTGGAAGAAGCAGTGGATGCAGAAGACGAAAGTTTGATATGATACAACTACGAGAACACGAACAATTGATATTGGATGGTTTTCCCGCTGAATATGATGAGAGATACAACAATCTTGATCTTATTAAATGGGATAAACCCATGGATAGTAAGTCTTATGGATATTATGCTTCTTTTAAAATTGGAGCCGAATGGATTGATAATAAGGAATCTTTGATTGTGACACCCAAACGAGGAATGGAGAATATAGATTTCCTCAGTATGTTCATGACTTGTTTCTCTTCCGACCTTGCGTTGGATTCGTTTAACGAAATATACAAGATTGATTTAGACAAACCGCAAATAGAATCACCGTCACTGAATAGCGTGATAAGCCCTCTTATTGTGATTCATTTTATTAGCGTAGTGAATCGTATTAAATCTTTAAAAAGGGGATATGTTCAGCGTCATGAGAATCTCAAGAAAATAAAAGGACATATTAAATTACTCAAAAACGAGAGACTGAATCTAGCGATAAAGAGATATGACCGGATATACTGTGAATACGATGAATATTCTACTGATATTCCTGAAAACCGTCTTTTGAAAAAAGCTCTTCTTTTCTCAAAGTCTTTAATCGGTAACATGGGCAACAATCATCTGTCGTATCTTAAAATATTAATAGCAAAGTCTCTGAAAAAGTTTGAAAACGTGAGCGATTACGTAGACATGAAAGCACTAAGGCAAATACGTTCAAGTAAGCTATTCAACGAATATTCGGAGGCTGTACGTTTGGCGAAAACAATACTCAAATGTTTTGATTACAGCATTAACAAAGCAAGTGTTTCCAACAACAAGATAACACCTTTTGTGCTGGATATGTCTTTGCTATATGAACATTATGTTTATGGTTTATTACATGAAGCATATCATGACAAAATAACATACCAATTCAAGGGTAAGACCGGCTATCCGAATTTCTTGTATAAGTCAAAAGACTTTAAAGCAATACTTGACACCAAATACATCCCTAAATACGAAAAAGGATTTCTCGACGCTTATGTAATCAGACAGTTGAGTGGTTACAGTAGGGATTTGCCAATATTAAAATATTTGGGATATGATAATCTTGAAGAAGATTCTCCTGTCCCTTCTGTTCCATGTGTGATAATCTATCCGGAAGAGGGCAATGACGTGTATAATCCATTTATAAATAGAAACCTAAATAAACTATGCACCAAACCTTTACGGAATTTGTCAATGTTCTATCTGATTAATATACCAGTACCTGTATTGTTGAAAAATAAAGAATCATCATCGGCATAATTCAGTGCAGAAGGAAGTGACTTCTTCAATTAACTTGCGGCATCAGTAAAAGATTTGTCAGACAGATCATTTGGGTGTACTTACAATCAATTCCCGTTTTGCATACGGCTTTCCTTCTATTTCTATAGTGTAAACACCGGACGGTATACGTTTACCTGTATTGTCATTTAGATCCCATGTCAGAGATGTATCTGAACTTGGAAACAATTGCATGACATTATTACCATTTTTATCACGGACCGTTATTGTACTGTTGGCGGGAAGATTGCACAGATTGATGCCACCGTGGTAATCCGGTGTAATTTTATCTGGATATAGTAATATTTCCGATCCGGCATAATTTACGGCGAATATATCAGGTGTGAATTCCGCCAATCCAAGATCTGTAGATATCATAATTGAATTTGTCTGTGTATTCCATCCAAGACCATATACCCTGTCAGACGGAAGGGGTGTTGACGATTTTGTCAAACGATATTCCACACGCTTTCTGTCAGCAGAAAGACATACCACACCTTGATTCTGCGTAGCAATCCATAATCGTCCGAAACTGTCAAAAATCATATCCGTAACCATACATACAGATGGTATTATACGTTCACCTCCCGCAGACACTGTAAAGTCCCTTCCGGATATATAACCGTCAGCCGAGACATCGCCCGACGGATGAAAAGTAGCAAGACCCTCATAATATGCCACAATAACATTACCGTTTAACGGATCCTCTATTATATTCCAGTCGAGTGTAAAATCTATTTTTCTCCCCGAACTGTCTATATATCCATATATCCGTTTATATTCATCATCCGAAGAATCATATAACGTGCCTTTATGATTAATGACAAACAACCCCCTCTCCCACTGCTGCATGTCGGCAATAAGATAATTTCGGCTGCTTCTGTTTTTAAATGCCTGCATCCTGCCATAGGCTCCCGGCACTTCATAATACGGCACATCTACTGTGCCTAACAGATCTTTCACTGACACTGACCGATAATCGGCATATAATTCTCTGCGCTTATCTTTTGTAATATATTTCAACAGGAATGTCGGTTCTTTCTTTTCTTCAGAACCGATTAGGTTTATATACGCGAACCAAAGTGTACTGTCTGCATCGAAAGATGGAGCTGACAAAGCACAAAAAGAAGTCCAGTTCTGATCCGGAAATCCGGCAATTGAACCGGGCAGCGTGACAAGAGGATCCGTAGGGGAACAGATTCTTATCGGAGTCTGATCCGGATTGCTTAAATTTACAAATGTTAATCCTCCAAACGTACTTGTAAAAACAGCCATATCCGGACTTATCGGATCAATTGCCAGTCCTGTGGGATCAAAAACAGGATAGCGTTCCTTATTCCTGTGCCACAATGAAATATACTTCTCATCTTCCTTTATCTCACGCGGAGGATCTGAGAAGTAAGCATGAGAATACAGCTTCCAATTCTTACCGTCCCAACAAGAAAGTAATGACGGACTTATATATGCCAGGCCGGGGAATAATGCTTCATTACCGTGATTCACAACAAACAACCCATATCTGGGAGAATATGCCATTTCGGTAGTTATAAAGGCTCCCGGAGCTAAAGGACGACAAGGCACTTCTGAATCGGTCCATTCTATTGCCCCTCCATTATTTCGCGCACTTCTATTGACAAATGTACCTCTGTCGCGATATGTTATGAATGTGTCGAAATCCCAGCTTCCTATCAGATTCATGGATTTATCCAGAGGGATGTTTTTCGCATTCCAGACTCCACCTTCATTGCAATAAAGTTGCCATACATACGCCTCAGAATAAAGCAAATAGCCATCCCTGTTACGTATAAAATTTCCTTCATATCTATTACTTCCGGTCATCTGACCTACGGGGATAGTTGTAAAATTATCCAAGCATAAATTAGATATTTTCAAAGACGCGTCATCTTGTATCTCTGCAACCGACAACTGTACTGTAGTAGCCGGAGACCCGGTTATATATGCAAACGAACGTTCATCAAGAGGTGCTGCCCATAGAACCGAAGAGATGTTCGATATTGAATCCAACCCATCAAATGAGTCGGGATATTTTTCATTGCACAGATATATTTTGCCTTCTGTCAACAAGACAGCCCTTTTTCCAGTCATAAACAATGCGTCAACAGGTCTTCCGAACACCACTTCGCCCGATATTATTCCTGTTTTCCCGTCTATCACACTATACCCCGTATCATTGCATATAATAATATCATCTGTATCAGAAGGAGTGATTATATTTCTTATATTATTCATTCCGGGGTATCCCTCATTTCCGGTTAAATTCACATTTCTAACAACACCATCTGCTTCTACAATATCCACCGTTCCATTACGATATCCTATGATCAGGCTATTTAAAGGAATGGAATACTCAATATCGCATATGTCAAGAGATGACAGAACCGCAACATCCGTCACCGGTATTATATTGCCGGACTCCATCCTCTTATCTCTACAAAAGACTGTCATAGATGGAGTATCATAGTTTTTTATGGATTTATCATATTTTTGTTGAAGCACCAAGAAATATGTTATATCAGGAGTATCAACGATTTTAACCGGACTGCTATCAAATGACGGATGTAAACGCCAGTTCTTATTATTATCCCCGGCATTCACCTCAACACCAAACAAAACCGCTATTACAAGCAGAAGTAATCTATGATAAAAGTTTATCATTTACCTGACACTATCAGATTTCTATACATATGGGATTCTAATATACTCAAACCTAAATTAACTATTTATCGCCACTTCACCAAAATTGCATTGCGACATAATAAACCTTTTTTAGTATATTGTTGTTTAAAATGAAAATAATGTAAAATTAAATATCAAAGTTATGGATAAGTATGTATGTACAGTTTGTGATTGGGTTTACGATCCGGCAGTAGGAGACCCAGACCAGGGCATAGCTCCAGGTACAGCGTTTGAAGATCTTCCCGATGATTTTGTCTGCCCCATTTGCGGTGTAGGTAAAAGTGAATTTGAAAAGGTGAAATAATTCTATTCGAGTAACAAACTCATTGATGTTGAAGGCTCCGTTTCTGAAATCTGAAACGGAGCCTTAGCTAATTAATAATATCTGATCAAGGATGTTTTTCTTAAACCACTATAAATTCAAAATAGTATTATTCATTTATTCTACGCGACTTGGAGACAAGTCGCTATCCAAAACCGGGTGCGTTCAATGTCTTCTTAAATAATGATTTATCTAAATTCAAACAAACTCATATAAAACACTTTATACCAAAACTAATTCTGTCTAAGTTTACAAAGATAAGAAGCCAACTTACGATTAAGTAAGTGTTAATAGCGGTTACGTTTTATTGAATTATACGTATCTATATTGAACGAATGAAAACAGACAATCTGACATACTCATTTTTGGCACTCCGTGACAAATTGCACAGAAGCGCTTTGGGATTCCTTAAAAACGATGAGGATGCCAAAGATGCCTTGCAAGACACATTCTTTAATTTATATAAAAATGGAGGAATTCAAACAGAGTCAGAGGCTCGTAACAAACTATTCACAGTATTAAGAAATGTTTGTATCGACAAATTACGCAAAACCCGGACAATACCTTTGACAGGAATCGAATCTGAAC
Organism: uncultured Muribaculaceae bacterium; assembly: GCA_948788915.1. GTDB lineage: Bacteria > Bacteroidota > Bacteroidia > Bacteroidales > Muribaculaceae > Lepagella. Next base: position 20,778 of record CAQFOZ010000035.1, read on the forward strand.
GATTGAAAGTTAATTCATATTCGTTTGAAGATATTCAGAAATACGAATCATTGCTTACCGCAGGACTTACAGATATCCAAAGACAGATATACTCCCTTGTCACACATGATGGTCTGGAGTATGATGCGATTGCAGAACATCTTAAAATGTCTGTCGAAGCCGTCAGAATGAACATGAGCCGAGCAAGAAAAAAGATACGTTCCAATTACAAGCTACTTGAAAATGAAAGATCAAGATAATAAACTCACTTTACAGGAAACGGAGCAACTTTGCCGTCTATACATGGATTGCAATTTGTCGGTTCTTGAAGAAACCGAACTACAGTATGTACTCGGGAAAGTGCCTTACTCTTCTCCTTGTATAGATGAAGTGCGAATGCTGATGGGGATTACAATTGTGCCTGAGTCAAAAAAACGGCATGGTTTTATAAGTATTCGGACAGCAATAAGTATCGCTGCATCATTCATTGTTTTAATGGTTGCTACCTTTGTGTTGTTGAACAACATATATCTGACGGAGCAAAACGATAACGGACTTTATATAGCCTATGCTAACGGCAGGAAAGTCAGTCATAAGCAGACCATTCAACAAGTAACGGCAGACATGAAGACTGCAGAGGATTTTTTGAATCACATAACTGAACTTGAAACTCAAGAACAAATAATGATTGATAATTTTATTAACCAAATATCTCCTGAACAATGAAACAGCTTATAGTAATTCTCGCCTTGATGATATCGTCACTGTCCACAATAGCAAAACCTCCGCATCTTGCCGTGGAACAGTTGTTTGATGGCAGATATAATAAAGAGAAATCTGTCATGACATCAATTTCAAAAGCAGACGGTATTTATTACCGTAGTCTTCACGTAATAAATAATCCCCGCATAATTAAAATAATAGAGACAGCACTGCGTAAAGACAGTCCGAAAGCCTCTAAATCATTCGAACAAGAAGGAGAAGGAGGACGATACACATCCTTAAAAGTAATCAACAATGGAGAAACCATTGACATTGGGCTACAACAGTACAATGGAACTGCTTTCTTCTTCATCAAAGGCAAAGAAAACGCCTTTAAATAACTTTATCTCTTAATATGATTATCCGTAGTATGCTACTTTTAGGAGTGGCAGCACTCCCAATATGCCTTTTTGCCCATGAAGCCGGTGATTCAATTTCCATAGACAAGGGACGAGAGACTGAACTTAACGAAATTGTAATCGTAGCAAGCCGACAGGTCTTGAAACAAACTCCTGACCGTATAGTCTATCTTACGAAAAATGATCCCTATGCTTTAGGGCTTAATGGTCTACAGGTTCTGAACCAAATCCCCCGTGTGTCTGTAAGCAATGATCTGGTCAGAGTTGCGGGTAAATCATCTGTGAAATATATTATAGACGGGCATCTCCTTGAAATGCCTGACGAGGCAATAGCTTTGCGATTGAAAAATCTTCAGTCAGACGGCATTGAAAAGATAGAACTGCTTACGACACCTCCCGCAAAATATGCAGCGGACACAAACGTCGCATATCTAAGCATCACTACCTACAACGAAGCTCTTGGAACGCGGGGAAATCTTTGGTGTAACGGCACAGTCCGTGAAGATTTCAGTTATCTGCTCGGAGGAAACATCAGTCATTCCACCCGTAAAGTGGAATTGTCGGCAGATGTCAGCTGGCAGGACATGAAAGGAATCAACGATCTCTACAGGAGATATGCATTTTCGGATTACATAAGAACATCTAACCGCTCAAACAATTTCGCCAACCGTTCATTAGGAGCAAACGGACTGTTCAAATACAAATTCAGCAATAATTTCAGTGCCGGAGCTATCATGAATTTCAGCACCATGCGGCTTAAAAGCAATCTATTAGATGAAACGACCGACAACAGTGTGACATCATATTCGCATAATATCTCACCCTCAAAACCGAATAATGCGCTTACTCTTACAACCTTCGGTGACTGGATTCTGGACTCAAAGGGAAAAATGTTGAGCCTCACGTATAATTTCTTCAACCGCCATACCCGGTCATATTCCGATGTGACGACATGGCAGGAAGAAAGCGACAAGACACGGCTTACCGATGACGGAACCAACAAATACCGTATTCATTCAGTAAAACTGGATGCTGTGCTTCCTTTCCCGTCATTCAGGATAGATGCCGGTGTCGCGTATACCGGGATCAACAATAACACAGATTTACATGTATCAGACATTATCACCGGCAACAGGATAAACAATCCGTCGCAAAGCAACACATTCAATTATGATGAAAAGACAGCAGCCGTCTATGTAAGCGCGGAAAAAAACTTCTCCAACTCTTTTTTTGGCAAACTTGGACTTCGATATGAGCACACCGATGTCAAAGGACATCAGTTCATTGACAATCTACGGCAAGATAAAAGCTACGCCTATCTGTTTCCTTCGCTTAATTTAAGCTGGAACTCGTCAAAAGCCGGGCGATTCTCACTTTCATATTCAATGGGTATAACCCGCCCTAACTTCGGAGACCTCAATCCATTCAGATACTATACGACAGTAGGAGACTATTTTTCAGGAAACCCAAATCTTGATCCGAACGTATCCCATAATGCAGAGATAAACTACAGTATCAAAGGCATATATGCTGTTTTATACAACTCATATAATCACAATGCGATAGGCAATATCACAAAATTCAATCCTGACGGCAGCCAATACACACTACCGGAGAATTGCCTTAACACCAACAAGACAGGACTCTATGCCTCTTACAACAGGTCCTTATTCTCATGGTGGAATCTAAAACTCGGAGGCGAGGTGTTCTATTCCTTATCCAAATCAAAAATATCCGACTTCAAGGAGTCTGACGACCACGGTTGGAGCGGGAAACTTGAACTGAATACCTCATGGATGCTTAACCGGCAGAAAACACTTATACTGAATTTCAGATTCAGCCATTATTTCCCGTGGCATGACCGCATGATTCATTATTCATCTATATCTCTGATCGGTTGTGATATAAGATATTCATTACTAAACAACCGTCTAAATCTCTCACTTGCAGTAAACGATCCATTTGGATGGAATATCACAAAAACCAAAGCATATTACAAGGATTATACTGTGAGTACCTCTAATAATATACATTCACACGCAGTTGCATTCAGAGTTTCATGGTCTTTCGGACGCAATAAAGTAAACAATGTTTACCGCGACACAAAAGAACGTGAATCCAATCGAACGCACTGACCCATGCAAACTGCGTCTTAGAAACTGTTTAAATTTATTACGAAAATTTTTATATAATAGTTCTTTCGGTAATTTTGAGGTTCTTTCTGGCTGTTTCCGCCAAG
>CAQFOZ010000036.1 GCA_948788915.1 uncultured Muribaculaceae bacterium
GGGCTATACCATCATGAATGAATAGTGTCAATAAGGAATAGCTGAGTAGTTACAAGGTAATGAAATTATTTAGATTATACATAAATATTTGATTTTATTTATTTAATGATAATAAATAGAGTAATAAATAGAGTCAAATTGAACATATCGGAAGTTTAAAAAATGTAAAAACATGAAGTGGCATCCCCTTGGTCGGAATGCCACTTTGCTTATCAGAAACAACTATGTCTTTATGTCCGTTAAAATATTATTTTGAGATTTTCTGTTGCCAGGTCCAAGCGTTTTTCATTGTCTCGTCTACCGGCACTTCTGCCTTCCATCCGAGCACTTCATTGGCTTTTTTAGGATCTGCCCAGATTTTCTCTATGTCTCCTTCCCTGCGGTTGCCAATTTTGTGTGGCACTTTGACACCTGTCGCACGTTCGAAAGAGGCTATCAGTTCAAGGACGGAAAGACCTCGACCTGTTCCGAGATTGAAGATCTCCACCGAATCTGTGTCGTTGTTGTCAAGCATCCGTTTCATTGCTATGACATGCGCTTTAGCAAGATCCACCACATCAATGTAATCCCGAATGCAAGAACCGTCGGGGGTGTTGTAGTCATCTCCGAATACAGTAAGCTCTTTACGGATTCCGGCAGCAGTCTGGGTCAGATAAGGAACCAGATTCTGCGGAACGCCAAGAGGAAGTTCTCCGATTTCTGCCGACGGATGCGCACCGATCGGATTGAAATATCTTAGAAGAATACTTTTAATAGGTGCTCCAGAGCGGATATAGTCTTCAATTATTTCTTCTGAAATCTGTTTGGTATTTCCATAAGGGGAAGTCGCCGGTTTTATCGGGGCACCCTCGTTTATAGGGTTGTGATCTGGTTCTCCATAAACAGTGCAGGAAGAAGAGAATACTATTCCCTTGACTCCATATTCCGGCATCAGTTCCAGAAGATTAATAAGAGTGTTAAGATTGTTCTTATAATAGAGCAACGGCTTCTGTACGGACTCACCTACGGCCTTAGATGCCGCGAAGTTGATGATTCCCTTGATTCCGGGATTCTCATCGAAAAGTTTGCGGAGTGTGTTGATATCAGTGCAATCTCCTTCTACAAAAACTGGACGAATGCCGGTAATTTTGTTAATACCGTCGAGAACTCCTATATTGGAGTTGGAGAGATTGTCAATAATCACCACCTCATAACCTGCGTTCTGTAGTTCGACAACAGTGTGGCTGCCGATATATCCGGTTCCTCCGGTAACTAATATTTTTGTTTTCATAGTTTTATTAAAATAATGGGGTCGGGTAAACTCCTTCTTTTACGAGTTTAGCAAACTGTGCCACAGTTGCCGGGCGGTCAGCCGCATAAGTCACACCGAACCATTTTGAAGGAGTGCCTATTACTTTGAGATCAATTGTGCCGTTGTTGATCAGATCGTTGACAACTGTGGGAATATAAAATTCAGACTTGAGCTCGTTCTGGTTCTCATTAAGGAATTTGATGAAAGCTTTTTCTGAATATTCAAAATAGTCGGGAGTGAAACCCCACATGTTCATGGATACATTAGCATCTTCCGGGAACGGTACTTCTTCTCCTTCTACAATCTGTATCAGTTTCCCGTTCTTGCGTTCGATCCCATGACACTCGGTCACTCCTGTGAGATTTCCGTCGCTATTTACTTCGCATAAACCGCGGCTTACCCCTCCGTTTTCGCTAAGGGTGTTTTCAATATTGAAACCGATCATGCAATAACAGTTTTCTTTGCCTTCAACAGAACGAAGGAAATCACCCAGGAGCTGGAAACTTTCAGCCCCGTAGTAGTCATCGGCATTTATGACAGCGAAAGGCTCCTTAATCACATCTTTGCCCATAAGTACTGCATGGTTTGTGCCCCATGGTTTTGTGCGTTCCGGATTTGGCGAGAAACCTTCGGGAAGATTGTCGATGGACTGGAATACTACTTCCACCGGTACATGACCTTCATATTTAGAAATGATTTTTTCGCGGAATTCCTGTTCGAAATCCTTGCGGATTACAAATACAATTTTTCCGAATCCTGCTCTTAAAGCGTCATAAACGGAATAATCCATGATTGTTTCTCCTGACGGGCCAAGTCCGTCCAATTGTTTTAGACCTCCGTAACGGCTACCCATACCGGCAGCAAGAATGAATAATGTTGGTTTCATATTATAATATTTAGATGATTTTAATATGGTTTATTCAGGTTTCTTATGTATTAGAGGAATGATATACAGAAAAAGAGAGAAGAGGACGAGCTTTGAATTTCCGTTGCGCTGTATATGGTTTGACGCGCTTTCAATCTGAGCTGTCAGCTCCTCTACGTTTCCTGTATGTATGAATGGAGAGAATTTGGAGGAGAACGCCTTTTCGCGTGCCGACATGGCATTCAGTTCGGGCACTTTGATGTTGTAAATGAAATTCTCTCTAACCATTCTGTTCATATAATCGAGAAATCTTCTGAGTTTTTCCCGTCCAAAACCTGCGGCATTGTCACTTAATTTTTTAAGTACATCAGGTTTTTTTGCAAAAGCAGATCGCATAATGTTCTGGAACAACTCCTGGAACTCAGACCGTTCTCCCGAGTGTGTCGCAAATTGAACAGCCTTTGCCACACTTCCTTCCGCCAGGTGTGCTGCCTCGCGGGATGATTCCGGATCAAGATGATATTTACTTTCAATATAATTTGAAAGGTCATATTCTTCAACCGGAAGCATGTTGAATCTTCTGGTCCTTGAAGAGATTGTAGGGAGCACATCATTTTCAGAATTTGACACAAGAATGAATATAGTTCCTTCGGAAGGCTCTTCAATCACTTTAAGCAGCTTGTTTGCTGTTTCCACGGTCATCTTTTCAGGTAGCCAAATGATGATGAATTTATATTTTGATGAAAAAGAGGAATAGGAGTCAGACCGTACGATAAACTCAGCTTCTTCAACATGTATGGCTGGCTGAGAGTTGCCAGCGTCAATAATTTCAAGCCATCTTTCCGGTTCCATCAGGGGGGAGTCGTCCATCATCTCCCTCCATTTGTCTATGCGGTCGAGAGAAGAGACAATATTGTTGGCTTTACTTTTTACAATAGGATAGGAGAAATGTACATCGGGATGATTTAGCGACTGGTGCTGTCTGCACGACGGACACATTCCGCATGATTCACCGTCATGTCTGTTCTGACAATGTGCATATTGGGCGAATGCCCGTGCGGTCATCATCTTGCCGATGCCCGGTTGTCCGTACAGCATAATGGCATGCGGAACATTATCTGTGTCTACGAGTGCGCGCAGAGTATCCTTGATATCCTTATTTCCGGGAATTTCATTAAACTTCATCAAATGCAAAAATAATAAAAATTTTTTTGTATCTTGCACTCTCTTAATAAACAAATCGGCATCAAGATATGACTACAATTAATGAGATAAACAATAAACCATTGCTTACGGTTCTGGTTCCTTGCCATAATGAGGAGGGGAATATACAAAGTCTTTATAATGCCCTGGACCATTTTTCTCATTCTGTTTATACGGTTGAAACAGATGGAAGAGAGGGGGGGAGCCTGGTGGATATCAACAATATGGATCTGGAGTTCTTGTTTGTAGATGACGGGAGCGTAGATTCAACTGTAGAAATGCTTGAACAATTAAGGAACCGGGATTCGAGAGTAAGTGTTGTGCGTTTGTCAAGAAATTTTGGAAAGGAGAATGCACTGCTTGCAGGAATGGATTTTGCCAAGGGAGATGCTGTGGTAATCATGGATGCTGATCTACAGGATCCGATCGAAGTTGTTCCTGAAATGATTTATTGGTGGAGACAAGGGTATGATGATGTATACGGTAAACGTATAAGCAGGGGTAAAGAAAGTTGGTTGAGAAAACGTCTATCACTCGCATTTTACGCACTGCTGAAAAAGATGAGCAATATTGATATTCTTCCTAATGTGGGGGATTTCAGATTACTTGACAGGAAATCGGTGGATGCTTTGCGTCAGTTGCGTGAGACCCAGCGTTATACAAAAGGATTGTACTGCTGGATAGGATTCAGGAAAAAAGAGGTTGCGTTTGACAGAGCCGACCGTCATGCAGGAAAATCGAGCTTCAATATGATGAAGTTGCTCAATCTTGCAGTAGAGGGGATAACGAGCTATACAACCACTCCGTTGCGTATCTCCATTGTGGCTGGTTTTCTGGTGTCGATTCTGGCGTTCTGTTATCTGATATTTATATTTATGAAAACATTGATATGGGGAGAGGCGGTAAGTGGTTTCCCTACTTTGATATGTGTTATTCTGTTTTTAGGGGGCATGCAACTGTTGGCGCTTGGAATAATTGGAGAATATGTTGGCAGGATATTCAATGAAACTAAAGGGAGAGCACCCTATGTGGTGGACAGTTATAATTTTGAGGAAGGATGGAGCCGGAAGAGAAAATAAAACTTCAGGTGCTCATAAGCACCTATGGCATAGAGGGGATAGAGAGATTGGCCTCAACATTTCATCCTCATATCGAAAGAATAGAATATTTGGTCAGTTGGCAATTGCCAGATAGCGATAGAGAAGTTCCGGAGGTTTTGACAAGACCAGATTTCAGAATAATAAAAAACACGACGAGAGGTTTGTCCTGCAACCGGAATATTTCGCTGGATACGGCAACTGCTCCGGTCTGTCTCCTTTCTGATGATGATGTGGACTATGACGAAGATGGATTAAAGAGGGTAATGGATATTTTTGATGAGAATCCGGATCTCGATATCGCAGCATTTGAATATGAGGGGGATGATAACAAGATATATCCTGCGGTAGAGATGGACTTAAAAAAACCGGCAAAGAGCTATTACATATCTTCGATTGAGCTTGCTTTTCGCAGGGATGTTGTTGTCAGGTCAGGTGTGAGATTTGATGAGAGGTTTGGCGTCGGAGGCAGATTTATTGGAGGAGAAGAGGACATCTGGATTCACGGTCTGTTAAAAAATGGATTAAAAGGAAAATTCTTCCCGCAGGTCATAGCGTATCATAAAGGAACGACCACAGGGACGCGTCTGGCATCTACTCCGGAATATATCGAGAGTAAAGGAGCTGTCTTTAAACTGATTTATCCATTCTCATGGCCGTTACGAATGCTTGTGCATGCATTAAGGAGCAAGAAAACCGGATGGAGGTTCGGAATATACCGCTATTGCAGAGAGTGGATTTCAGGTGTGTCGGAAGTGTCTAAATGAATCGAAATGAGAAGTAAAGAGTTAATATCATATTCCCCGCTTATTCTTTTGGTGAGCATTGTGCTTTTGCTCTCATTACATATGCACTGGCAGGGAGATGCAGTGGCATTCTCATTTTTTATTCCAGCAGAGAATGAGGATTTTTCGTTTATCCCGCTAAAAAACATATGGGATATATGGCCTTCTATGTGCAACCATTGGCACAATTCTACCGGACGTTTTTTCTCGCATTCCATAGTTCAGTTGTTCTGTGCATTCATAGGGAAGAAAGGTTTTGCCATATGCAACGCGGCAATATGGGCAACCCTGGTTCTTTTTATTCTGAGAATGGTTAAACTCAAGTCTCCAAGTTTCCACATGACGGCTTTGACCTCGCTGTTGTTATTGGTTGTGTTTTCTCCACTTAGTGATTTTAGGGAGCAGTCTTTCCCTTTTGAACCTCCGCACCAGATCAACTATGTCTGGATGGGGTTGTGGAATATGGTGTGGATATCTGTTTTTCTACGCAGGAATAATGAAAAATCAGATATTTTGAAGTTTTTTTTATTGGCCGTTTTTAGTTTCTTGGGAGGACAAGCAAACGAAGCTTTTTCCGTTCCGATTGGAGGGGCAATACTGATATATGCCGTATATCATAGGTTTAATCTGTCTCGTCGCCAGTATCTTATGGCGATATGTTATGGGATTGGCACATTTTTGGTGATTTTGGCTCCAGGTAATTACCAAAGGATGGGACATGGTGTTTCATTGTCGGTTTTACATGCAGCTGCCGGTTTGTTGCCAGGATTGCTTCTGCCGGCTGTGTGGGCTTTGTCTGTTTTGATACGCCGAGGCCAGACGAAAGGATCTTCTTGGTTGAAATTTGATTATAAATTATTTTTTGCCACAGCAATTATAATAAATTATCTGTTGGGAATGGTTCTTGGCATGGGTTCCGGCATCCGGATGCTTACATGTGCCAATTTATTATTGATTGTCTTGATACTGATAAACCTGCATGATATCAAGTTTAATAGGCTTTTTACGATTGTGATAGCTCTTGGGATGCCGATTATAGGAGTTTGGAGATATGTCTCCATCAGTAAGTTGAATGAAAAGAATGTTCTTATTGAAAGATTGTATCATGAATCTGCAGACGGAGTTGTGGTTCTTCCTGATGATTTGTTTTTGTATCAGGTTCGTGAATTTATAGTTCGTCCTCATCCATATATGATGCTGGAGAGATCTGTAAATCCATTGAAACCTAATATTGCAGTTCGTCCACGTTCCATGATGGATCTGAATCTGGCTGTAGATACAAATTTGCTTTTACCTCTTTCAGACCAGGCATGGCTTATGATTCAGTCTCGTAAAAATCCGGCAGCCTTTATAATAGAGAAAACAGTTTTGCCAGACATGCTTAATCTTCCTATGTCGCCAAGACGTATGGATTGGAGTGATGAAAATGCGGTTTTTGACAGTACGGGTCTATGGCGTTCCGCCATTTATATAAACGAACGACCTTACCTGAAATCCAAAGTAAAAATGTATGAATCGGAATAAGCGAGAAACACGGTTAAATATACTTCCTCTTTTATTGATTTTATTTATCGGAATTGCCTATACGGCTATTGGATTTATGATTCCACCGGTGGGTGATGATCTGGGATTTATAGAGACATTCCGGTCGCAGAACGATTGCTGGTATGCTTTCCCGAGATATGTCTACCGCGCATGGCTATGGAACAATGCCAGAATGGCTGATATGTTGAACCCCATTGGCTATGAGCTGATTCCGGACTGGCTGCAGGCCGTCAGCAACGGGTTTGTAGTAGGACTGATGTATTTGCTTGCCATAAAGCTTTCGATTAAATTCAATCGCAGGTCTCCGCTCTTTGCGACATTGATAGTTTTTATTCTGACTTTTGCGATGCGTTGGGATGGGATATGGATGGAGTATAATACATTTTATAATTATGTATGGAGTTCGGCTTTTATAATGGCATCACTGGGTTTCCTGTTCTCGGGGTATTCTCAGAAAGGGAAATGGTACTGGTGGCTGATGCTTCCATTCTGTTTTATTTCGGCAGCCATGCATGAAGCGTCAGGAGTCCCATTGTCGATCTCATTATGCGTTATGCTGATGCTTACTTCTTTTTATAAAGAGGCTTACCTGTTAAGACGTTTGACTCTGATTGCCATGATTGCAGGGGGATTGTTCCCGCTTACATCTCCGGCCTCATATCAGCGCATCGGAAGCATGCTTCAGCCGGAACCGGTGTTAACGATAATATTGGGCTCGGCTATTTTTGTTGTGATATTGATATTAGTTATTGTCTGTCTTCTGATATTCCGTAAACAGCTTCTTAAATCATTAGTCAGGTCTACATGGATTGTTTTTGTCGGTATTGCCATATTGTCATCCTGTTTTATGCTGTTAAGCGGATTTGGCGGACGGACAGGATGGTTTGCGCAACTGTTTGCCGTTATAGCGATTTTTCAGGTTGCGGATAGATTGAATATAAAGATAGGCAGATATGCGGGATTGACGGTTTCAATGATATTATCCTGTCTGATAATTTTTCATATATGGCAAGTGACGGCATGGCAGTATCGCCTTTCCGACGAAACTCGTAGTGTGATTTCGGAGTATAAGAAATCTACAGACGGTATTGTGTATTTTGACTATACATCGGACAGAGATTTGCCATGGTATTTGCTGCGTAAGAATCACGGAGTCCCTGATGATGACGACTCGTATTACCGTTACCGGATGCGTCTCCATTATGGGAATGGCAAGCAACTGGTCGTTCTGCCGGTTGCGTTTTGTCCGATACCTGATTCTCTGTCCGGATTTTTGATTCATGGTGATTTTATATTAACAGACAAGTGTCCGGTAGAAACATATGGAGATACAATTGTCAGTATGTTTCCGAGAAAACTTACCGTCTGTGAGGGTAAAGAATTTATAATAAATTCTTTCCGGTATAAGGACAGGGAACTTTATTTGCTTTCTCTGATGGATCGTGATCGTGGAGAAAAATGAAAAATTTATCAAACAGCAGGAATCTATTATGCAGAAAGATAAATATAGCAACGTGGCAGAATTGCCGAGGATGGTAAATTTGACATTCCTTGACGCTGTTGCAAAAGGATATGTAGAGAATTACGAAGATTTAAGTGAAATTTGTTTTGTTTTTCCAAATAAACGTTCAGGCACATTCTTTATAAGGAGTCTTTCGCGTTTTCTGGACGGTCGGACAGCACTTGGTCCAGAAGTTGTATCCATAACCGATTTTGTGGAAACTGTGTCGCGCAGAGATACTGCCACAAGATTGGATTTGTTGTTCAGACTCTATAATATATATAAGAAACTAAAGAGAAAGAAAAGCCCAGATCCGGTTTCGGATCTTCTTGATTTCGACTCATTCCGAAGCTGGGGAGAAATTGTGCTTTCCGATTTCAGTGAAGTTGATCAGTATATGGTGGATCCGGACGCAGTATTCAAAAATGTAAAGGATTATAAGGATATTGCATCTAATTTCCTTTCGGAAGATCAGATAAAGATTCTGGAACGCTATTTTGGTTTTACTCCAAATCAGAAGGATGTACATAGGTTTTGGAAAAATGTTGATCCAGGGCAGAATGAATCTAAAATAAAAACAAGATTCCTTCAGTTGTGGGAGCTGTTGATACCTTTATATCATGCTTTGGATAAAAGTCTTGCGGATCAGGGGCTCGCAACATCCGGAGGCGTGTACAGGGCTGCCGTGAGGAGATTGCGAGAGGAGGGCAGAGATGCGTTGAGATGGGAGAAGGTGGTTTTGGTCGGTTTTAATGCACTGTCCACATCTGAGGCCCTTTTGTTTGAGGAATTGTACAAATTGGGGACCGATGAGAATCCGTATGCAGACTTTTACTGGGATTCTACAGGTCCGGTTTTAAATTCCGGAGGTAACGATGCATCTTCTTTTTTGCGATTAAACCGCAAAAACTTCCCGTCGCCCGAGTGGGCTGAAAGGTATTTGAAGGAGTGTGAAGCCTCCACAATGCCACATAAGATTGAGGTTATTGCCTCACCGTCAAATTCCGCACAGACCAAGATTGGAGGCAACCTTGTGAAAGAATTGCTAACTTCTCTCGGTGAGGAGAATATAAATTCCGCAAAGGTGGCGGTTGTTCTTCCTGACGAGAATCTTCTGTTGCCTCTTCTGCATGCTCTTCCGGAAGATATCGGTAAGATAAATCTTACAATGGGATATTCATTGAAGTATACCTCTGCCTCCACATTCATGCATCATCTTCGTCGTCTTCATGTGCGGGCAAGAAAAAGCAAGGATGGAGAAACGCTTTTTTATAGTGAGGATGTGCGTATGCTTCTGTCTCATCCGTTTGTCCATTATTTGATCGGAAGCGGCATGGTGGCGCAACTGAACTCTTTCTTAGACAGAGGGCATAAAATATCGGTAAGTTATTCCGACTTGCGGAAAGAGGGTGGAGATGTATTGGAGTTTTTGGATGTAAAGGATTATACCGACGATACAGAAGGAGTCATAACATATCTTGACGACTTGCTTGTCCGGGTGGACGTATCATTGGCGGGGGGTGACACAGGAGTCGTAAAATCAAGAATAGACCGCACGCATATAGCGAGATATCGTGACAGTCTGCGGAATTTAAAGTATTCCGCAGAGGAGCACGGTATAAAACTGGGTTTCGCAGGAGTTTTCTATATGGTGGACCGGCTTCTTTCCGGAGAAAAAATCACTTTTGAAGGTGAGCCGTTGGAAGGATTGCAGATTATGGGATTGCTGGAAACACGCGCCCTTGATTTTGAGCATCTGATAGTTCTGTCAATGAATGACAAGATAATGCCTCGCAAATCACGTCATGCCACATTTATCCCCGAGTCACTAAGACGGGGCTACGGACTTCCTAGCGCCAATTATCAGGAACGTCTTTTTGCATATTATTTCTACCGCATGATCTCGCGCGCAAAGAGTGTAAGTCTTGTGTATGACGCAAGGAGCGGAGAGGGAATGCGCAGCGGAGGAGAATCAAGATATATCATGCAGTTGCGTTATCTTTTTGCAAAGAACAATTTGCATGAGACAAAATACAGATTCAGGTTGTCAAATTCAAAGCATATTGCGCGTCCTGTTGTTAAGACCGAGGAGATTATGAGCCGGATAAAGGAATATGCAGTAGAAGGTTCGGGTTATAATTTTTCTGCTTCCGCCCTTAAGAAATATGGCGAGTGTCAGGTGAAATTTTATTATGAGGTTATCGCAAGACTTGTAACAGACCCGCAATCAACGGTCTTTATAGACCCTATCACACAGGGAAACATAGTTCACGAAACAATGCTGTGTCTGTATGTGCCTCCGTTGTTGAGAAGAAAATATCTGCCGGCAAAACTAAGAATTACTGCCGATATTATCGGAGAATTGTTGAAATCGCCCGAAAAAATTGAAGAGGAGGTGCGCAAAGCTGTCTGCCGGCAGTTTTATGGATACAAAGAGGGTCAAGAGCCAGACAAAGTTCTTGAAGGGAGTGTGGCTATGACCGCCCGGCATATAGTGGAACAGGTAAAAGATATATTGAGTTATGATTGGAGTCTGGCTCCTTTCGATCTGGCCGGTGGCGAAATGGAGGGATTATATAGGTATGAATATGCTGCGGGCAAAAAAGTGAATATGAAATATGCCATAGACCGCCTTGATATCGTAAATCCCGACATGAAAAATGAGCAATGGCGTATAGTGGATTATAAAACCGGTGATTCACATGTGGAAGCTGCTGAATTTGACGATATTTTCAACGGTGATTATAAGGCACGAAATATATTTCAGCTGATGCTTTATGCCAATCTTATGAATCTTGATCTGGGTAAAGATGAGAATGTGAGGGTATCTATTTATCAGGTTGATACGTTGCTGAAGAATGGAGAAGTCCTGCCAACTGTCGGAGGGGTCAGGAATACTGTAACCGGACATAAGGAGATCAATGATGAATTTATAGCCAGATTAAACTCAATCCTGGCGGATATATTTGATAAGGATAAATCTTTCGAACCGACGGATGATGAAGACAATTGTCGTCTGTGCCGCCTCAAGCAACTTTGTGGTAAGGAGTAATGGATAAGTAAGTGCCCAAATTAAATAATTGGATGATATTTTGTAGATTGCAAAAAATATTGTAATTTTGCCACGCTAAAATGGCGAACCGTGTGATGGGAAATTTGTAGGCATATCTGATGCCGCTCCCAAAATTCCGGAGCAAACTAATTTTGAGTAACACAATTAAAAAGAAATGAAAAAATTTGAATTGAATGCCGAGCCCCGTATTGAGTTGGGTAAGAAATCGGTAAAAGCTCTCCGCAAAGAGGGTAAAATTCCTGCAGTAATTAACGGCGGTGCAATAGTAGAACTTCCTTTTAAAGGTGAGTTGAAACCGGGTGAGAAGATCGTTGAGATTGATGCCAAACGCGGTATGATCACTACAGATATCGTTGTTAAAAACGAGGATGTGCGTAAGTTGATTTATACTCCAGACATTTTCGAGGTTGATATCAAACTTAACGGTGAGGTAAGAAAAGCCGTTATGAAAGATCTTCAGTTCCAGCCTGTAAAAGACACAGTTCTTCACATAGACTTCCTTGAGGTATTTGCTGATAAACCAATTGTAATGGAGGTTCCTGTTAAGATCGAAGGACATGCCGAGGGTGTTAAAGCCGGTGGTAAACTTACAATGTCAATGCGTAAGCTTAAAGTAAAAGCTCCTTATACTGAAATCCCGGAGCGTCTTGTAGTGAATGTAGATAACCTTGGTCTTGGCAAGTCTCTTGCAGTCGGTGATCTTCACTATGAAGGCCTTGAGCTGATGAATGCAAAGAATGCAGTAGTATGTGCAGTGCAGCTAACACGTGCCGCCCGCGGTGCCGCTGCTAAGGCTGCCGAGGCATAATCTGTCCAGACATAAGAAAAAGACACCCGGCTTTTATTGCTGCGGTGTCTTTTTTAGTTTCAAAAAATTTCAATATGGGATTGATGAGATGGTTGGGATTCGGTAAGAAAGAACCGCCCTGTAAGGATGAAAATATGAAGAGATTTTTAATAGCATGTTTGGGGAATATAGGTCCGGAGTATGTGGAAACAAGACATAATGCCGGTTTTATGGTGGGAGATTACCTTGCAAAGGATGGGGATGTTAGTTTCAGTTCCTGCCGCTATGGAGACATGGCTAAACTCAAAATAAAAAATTGCGAGCTTCTGTTGCTTAAACCTTCCACTTTTATGAACCTCAGCGGTGTGGCTGTCAGGTACTGGATGAATAAGGAGAAATTGCCGTTGGAGAATCTGCTTGTTGTGGTAGATGACCTGGCGATACCGTTCGGCACCATCCGCTTGCGTAAGCAGGGATCGGATGCGGGACACAACGGATTAAAGAATATCGTTTCTGAGCTGGGCACGCAAAATTATTGCCGTTTGCGTTTCGGTGTTGGCAATGGATTCCCCAGAGGAGGACAGATTGATTATGTGTTGGGAAAGTTTCCTCCGGAGGAGATGTCTGAAATGCCGGAGGTGTTGAAAAAGGCTACTGATGCGGTAAAAGCGTTTTGTCTTTCGGGAGCTGATTACGCAATGAATCATTATAATAAATAAACCGCATATGTCAGAGGAGAGAGTAGACAAATGGCTATGGGCAATGCGGGTGTTCAAGACCCGTACTATTGCAACTGATGCCTGCAAAAAAGGTCGGGTGATGATAGGAGGCGTGGCTGTGAAGCCGTCTCGCTCAATAAAAGAGGGAGATGTTATAGATGTGAAGAAACCTCCGATTACGTATACCTTCCGCGTGCTGAAAGTGACGGGAAATCGTTTGGGAGCCAAGCTTGTGCCTGAATATCTTGAGAATATTACATCTCCCGCCCAATATGAGCTGTTGGAGATGACAAAGATATCCGGCTTTGTTGACCGGCGAAAGGGGTTGGGGCGTCCTACGAAACGAGACAGCCGAGAATTGTCCCGTTTCAAAGAGGATTCCTATTCCGCCGATGACTTCTTCCTTGACTGGGAAGACGATGAGGAATAATTGAGAAAACTAAGAGTATGTTTTTCTGCGCGACTTGGGGACAAGTCGCATTCCCAGGGGTTGGGTATGCGCGCCGATTTAGAAAATCCATTAAAACATAATTGGAAGAGTTGTATCAATGATAAACCGCACCCGGAAGGCTTTGTGTCGTGCTTCCGGGTGCGGTTAAGTCTAATCTGTGATATGTTATGAACAATTACTGCTGACGGACAAGACGCAGAACTTCTTTACCTTGGCTGTCAAGCATAAGAACCGATGTTTTGCTGACAGGTTTTGCTGTGGAAGTGTCTTCAAGGGCAACAAGCAGTTCGGTTTCGTGATTTCCGGGAGGACACATCATTCTTGTGGTTATAATACTGCTGAAATTTATGGAGTTCACTTTTTCCATATCTATATCCATCGCTCCGTTAAGTATGTTGCATCCAGTGTTGCCGTGGATCTTTCCTTCATCCACGTCTATTACAAGATTCATGTCCGGTTCATCC
Organism: uncultured Muribaculaceae bacterium; assembly: GCA_948788915.1. Taxonomy (GTDB): domain Bacteria; phylum Bacteroidota; class Bacteroidia; order Bacteroidales; family Muribaculaceae; genus Lepagella. The sequence continues at coordinate 13,782 of CAQFOZ010000036.1, forward strand.
ACATCTTTACCGTTGATGGCTGTAACATGCCATGCTCCGTTCAGGAACTCGAAATTCTGATGCATCAGGCTCATCACTGTCTTTTTAGCATTGTCGAGCAGATAAAGATAATAATCGTTGTCTTTTATTTCCCAGGTGTAATATTTTGAGAGGCTCAAAGCCGCGTTAATCTCGTAATCTGTAATTCCCTCCATAGCACACATCATCATTGTAGACGCGATATTAGAGAAAGAGATTGTGCTGTCAGCCGGATTATATTTGTAACCTCCGTTGATCACGTTACATCCGTTATTGCCGTAAATCATGTTGTCCGAAGGAGAAAAACGTATGAAAGGCGCTTTTTCACCTACGGCTTTTTTTCCGTTTACCGTTTCAATTGCCCAGTCTCCTTTCAGAATGCCTTTGCCCAATTCCTGGGATGTATAGGCAGGAGTTTTCTTTTTCTGAGATATCTTTTCCCTGTCGCGTGGGAGTATAATATCCTGTGCCACTTCTGTGTCAGGGTGCTTAGATGCCGATTTTCTGTCGGACTCCTTGTTGTTGGTTTTGCTATCTAAAGTCTGCCTGTCGGCTGTCTCAACTTTTTCCGCTACGGATGGTGAACTTGATTTGTGGGTTATCTTGTTGAACACGTCGCAACTTGGCATCACTGCAATTATTGCCAATGATCCCAGGCCTATAAATATATTGTTTGTATGTTTCATCTCAATAAGTTTTAAATAACATTTAAATTTGATTTATTTCTTAACAAAACGTTTAAGTATTAATTCATAAAATATGTTAATGTGTCAGTCGCTCCAGTGTTTTCTTAGAGGATATTTTGTGGGACGTAGCAGCAGACGCAGAGAGGTGGAGTAGAATATGTAATTCCAGAACCAGTTTACCAACACGCTGAGTTTGTTGCGCATACCGAGAATGGATATGAGGTGAATGAACAGCCATGTGAGCCATGCGAAGAATCCGGAGAATGATCCTGTTTTCAGATCTGCCACTGCGCGGTTTTTTCCAATAGTTGCCATAGATCCCTTGTCCTGGTAGCGGAATGGAATGCGAAATTCTCCGGCATTCAGATTTTTTGCGAGATTCCTTGCCTGTTGTATGGCCGGCTGAGCCATTTGCGGATGTCCTTTAGGATATTTGTCAGTAGTCATCAAGGCAATATCGCCAATAGCCATAACGGAATCCTCATGGCCTATCACACGATTAAATTCATCTACTATTATACGTTCACCTTTCCCGATGGCCTCTTGGGGCAACCCCGGCATTGGTTCGCCCTTTACACCTGCTGTCCATATGATTGTTTCGTAATACTCCCGGTGTCCGTCGACAAAAGTCACATACTTGTTTTCATAGCTTTTCAGTCCTGTATTGAGTCTGACATTCACCATCAGCTGTTCCAGACCCTCTTTGGCCTTTAATTGAGATTTTGGCCGCATGGGGCCTAAAAGTGTTCCGGAGGCCTCGATCAAAGTGACATTGACATCTTCGGGGCTAAGTTCGGGATATTCTTTTTTCAGAATATATTTTTTCATTTCACCTATTGCTCCGGCTATTTCCACGCCTGACGGTCCACCTCCCACTACAAGAAAACTGAGAAGCTGGCGTCTCCGGTCCGGGTCTTTGCACAAGGCACCCCGCTCGAGACGATCCAGGATTTCATCTCTGGTATGAGCCGCCTGCCCGACAGTCTTTATACCGAATGTTTCCTCCGGCAGATTTTCAATCCCGAAATAATTATTGGTGGTTCCTGCGGCTATTACGAGCCGGTCGTATGTAAGAGTCTCGTAGCTGGTAGTTACCTCTTTTTTATCAAGATTTATATTTTTGACATGTCCCATGTGGTATGAGATGTTTCTCATGTGCTTCATCTCTCTGCGGAAAGGGAAGCATATATTCTCACTCACCAGACCGGATGACGCTATTTGATAGAACAGAGGGGGAAAGCAGTGAAAGTTGTGTCTGTCTATTAATGCCATCTCATATTTAGACGGGTCGAGATGTTTGCATAGATTCAATCCGGCAAATCCGCCGCCGATTATGACAATCTTTTCCATATCACCTGTTAATGTGTAAAATTGGCCGTGTTTATATTTTTTAACGGAATTCATGCCGTTAATGTTTCATGCACTTCTTCCTTTTCTTTGGAAATAATTAGTAAATTTGCAAAAGATGAGCAAAATAATTTTCAAATTAATAGCAGCAACGGTCTTTATCGCTACAGGAATGTCTTATCCGTCCGGAGCCTACGCACAGGTCAATGCCGAACAGGTTCTTTTTATAGGACGCAATGTCCTTTCGATGGAAGACTATATGCTGTCCATACAGTATTTCAACCAGGCCATCAAGGCCAAGCCATATCTTTCCGATCCATATTTCTTCCGTGCTCTTGCCAAATTGTATCTGGAGGATTTCAAAGGAGCGGAGGAGGATTGTACGCTTGCCATTGAGCGGAATAAATTCAAAACCGAAAGTTATAAGATCAGAGGATTTGCCCGGCAGAACCTCGGTAAGGATTCTCTTGCCATAGTTGACTATGACGCGGGTTTGCGCCATAATCCGGAGGATAAGTATTTCCTTTATTATAAAGCCATAGCGCAGGGCGAGCTTAAAAAGAATGATGAGGCAGAACAGACTTTTGATAAGTTGTTGCGGATATATCCCAAGTTCGAGGGCGGATATACCGCGCGTGGACGAATGAGAATCATGAAGGGTGATACCGTTGGAGCGTTGGCAGATCTTGACAAGGCAATATCCATATCAAAAAATCTTACAAACGCCTATCTTCTTAGAGCGCATATAAATGCCGAGCGCAAGAACTGGCAGGATGCGCACAATGACATGAATATGGCCATAACGTTAGAGCCTCAGGAGGCAGACCTCTATATCAACCGCGCATATATAAGGTATAATCTTGATGATTATTTCGGTGCAATGTCTGACTATAATTATACTCTTGAATTGCAACCGTACAATCCGATGGCTTTGTTCAACCGAGCGCTTTTGCGCTATGAAGTCAAGGATCTGAACAGAGCAGCCGATGATTTCAAGGCAGTGTTAAAATATGAGCCGGAAAACTTTCATGCGTTATATAATTTAGGCCTTGTTGATATGGAGAGGAAACATCATAAGGAAGCTCTTCAAAGTCTTGAAAAGATAACACAGAAATATCCGAGATTCTATCCTGCATATTATGCCAAGGCGGAGGTTTTCAGAGATATGGGAAATATGCGCAGTGCCATGCAGATGGCTCATACCGGAGATGAACTGGTGGCAAGATATGTGAAAAATCCGGAGAAGAACCCTCTTGATCGTCCTACGATTGCAGCAGGAAAGACACATACGGTAGACAAGTCCCCGGCTTCCGATGAAGATGAGGATGAACTGGATGTGTTGAACCGTTTCAATCAGCTTGTTACTGTAGCCGACAGGGGAGCAGAGGTGTCACTTACATACAATGAGAAGGTGAAAGGAAGAGTTCAGGACAGGAATCTACAGGTAGAACCGGAGCCTGAATATATACTCACTTTTGTCAGCGGAACAGAGACGTTGCGCAATGTGTCTAATTATTTCAAGGAACTGGATGATTTTAACCAGCACAGGTATGTCTCCGATAAAATTTATCTGGAACCCCGGCAATCTGGAAATACAGACGAGTCGCAGCTAAACACACTGTTTAAAAGAGCAGACTATTATGAAGATCTCAAGAATGACGGACATGCTCGTGCGGCAGATCTTCTTGCGCTCGGTGTGGTGAGGGCATCTCTTAAGAATTATCCGGCAGCGATAGCGGCATTGGATTCTGCGATATTAAAGAATCCTGACTTTACGGTGGCGTTAATGGCCCGGGGTGCAGCGCGTCAGGCATCGCTGTCCTTGCATCCAGTTGCCGAAGAAAACGAAATGGCAACTGAATTGCGACAGAGAAGCGAGGCGCACCAGATGCAACTGGCCATAGACGATTATGATAAGGTGTTGAATCTTAATCCTCGACTTATGTTTGCATGGTTTAATAAGGGGAATCTGTTAAGTCGTTCGGGGGACTACACATCGGCTATACAGTGCTATGCGGAGGCTCTTGGCATTGACCCGGATTTTGGTCCGGCGTATTACAACCGGGGGCTTGCCTATCTGCATATCGGGAACAAACGGTCAGCATTCCAGGATCTAAGTAAAGCCGGAGAGTTGGGAGTGTTGCCGTCATATAACCTCCTGAAACGAATGAAATAATTACATATGCCATTTTAATGGTTGACTAAACATCTACTTAATGAATATTAAAAATCTTTTGCCGTTATTCCCTCTTCTTTGTGTGTCAAGTGTTTTGGCGCAAAACATAACCGGACGCATCACCGCGTCCGACGGATCTCCTCTTGCCGGAGTTCCGGTATCTGATGGAATTAATATTACGCTGACAGACAATAACGGGGGATATGCACTGCAGTCGGATAAAAAATACGGATATGTGTTCTATACATTGCCGGCCGGTTATGAGCCGGAGACTGAATCCAATGGCTGGCAACCCAAGATATATGCATTGCTTAAATCTCGCAATCCCTTGTTCAAGGAGAACCATGATTTCAGCGTGAGACCGGTGAAGAATGACCGTTTCCTGTATGTTGTAGGTGCGGATGCCCATCTTACGAACGAGCATAATGATCTTGCCCAGTTCAAAAGAGATTATCTTCCCCGCCTTCGCAAACTGATTGATGACAACCCCGGTGTTCCGGTGTATTCTACGATTCTTGGAGATATGAGCTGGGATGAGTTCTGGATAAAACCAGATTCTTCAACATTCACGATTGCCGACTTTTCTGATTTTATTACCAGAGAGAAGTATCCAATGCTTATGTTTCCGGTGACAGGCAATCACGACAATGACGCTTATGCTAAAGGGGAGGATATGGATATGGCTGCATCTGAGGCTTACCGGTGTTTCATGAGCCCGTCGTTTTATTCCTATAATCTTGGTGGGGTGCATTTTGTTGTGCTTGACGATATCGTGTATATCAATGACGGCTGGAAACGCAATTATAAAAACTATTATACGGAAGACCAGCTGGCATGGCTTGAAAAAGATCTCGCGTTGGTCAAGAACAAGAATACCCCAGTAGTGATCCAGGCACATGCTTGTAATTTCAGGCCTACGGCCGAGCTTGATCCCGTAGTCGAGGATAAACTTGTCAACGGGTCTTGTGACCGCCTCGGTGAGTTGCTTAAAGATTTTCCGACGGTTCATATTCTTACCGGTCACACACATCTTAATTTTCATGCCTATCCTCCCCGGTTTCCCAATATCCACGAGAACAATGTGTCGGCAATCGGTGCTACATGGTGGAGGAGCGGATATTATACCGACCGTAATATTGCTGTAGACGGTTCTCCATCCGGTTTCGCTTTATATGAGTTTGCTCCCGATTCCATAACGTGGAAGTTTCTTTCCACAGACTTCGGCCATTCGGAAGATGACAACCAGTTCCGTCTCTACGATATGAATTCTGTGAAGAAAGCGTATAAGCATAACAAGCTGATACGTGATTTGCTGAAAGCGGTTCCTGCCCGCGTGGACTATGCCGGAATAGACAAGAATATTGTTTATCTCAACGTGTACAATCATGACCGGGACTGGAAGATAGAGATGTGGGAGGGTGACAAGCCATTGAATGTGGAACAGGTCTTTGACGAGGATCCGCTTCACACTATAACATATGATATACACAGGCATGCGTCAGGGGAGTATCTGAGTACAAACTCAAGTACCCGTCCCAGATGCACCCATCTTTTTATGGCAAAGACAAGGAGTGCGGGACAGCCAGTCCGGGTAAAAGTCACGGATTCCTTCGGACGCGTATATGAGAAAACTTATAAGCGTCCATATCCTTTTAATGTTGCAAATTAGGAAGAAAAGTGTTATCTTTGCGCGATTGGAAACCACCTTCCGTAAGGCAGGTGGATGTTCTGTGTATTAACAATTTGATTGATAAGAAAATATATATTATATGATAAATATAACGTTTCCCGATGGGAGTGTTAGGCAGTTTGAGTCCGGAGTCACACCGTTTCAGGTTGCCGAAAGTATCAGCCCCCGTTTTGCGGCGGATGTGCTGGCATCTAAAGTCAACGGAGAGGAATGGGACATATCCCGTCCGATAGATGCTGATGCGTCGATAGAATTGTTCAAGTGGGATTCTCCGGAAGGAAAGCATGCTTTCTGGCATTCGTCGGCTCACCTTCTGGCAGAGGCATTGCAGGAGCTTTATCCCGGTGTCAAATTCGGTATCGGACCGGCAATAGAAAATGGTTTTTATTATGATATTGATCCCGGGGAGCATAAAATAACATCTGACGATTTTGCAAAAATCGAGAAAAAGATGCTTGAGCTTGTATCAAAGAAAGAGGATATTGTCCGCAGGGATATCTCGAAGTCAGATGCGTTGAAGATGTTCGGAGACAGGAACGAGACATATAAATGCGAGCTTATAAGCGAACTTGAGGATGGCCATATCACTACCTATACCCAGGGTGACTTCATTGATCTCTGCCGTGGCCCGCATCTGCCCTCTACAGCTCCTATCAAGGCGGTGAAAATACTCTCGCTTGCCGGAGCATACTGGCGAGGAGACGAAAAGCGCGACCAACTAGTCCGTGTTTACGGCATCTCTTTCCCGAAGAAAAAGATGCTCGACGAATATCTTGCTCTTCTGGAAGAGGCAAAGAAGCGTGACCATAGAAAACTTGGCAAGGAGATGGAATTGTTTGCCTTCTCCTCTACAGTAGGACAAGGTCTTCCGTTGTGGCTTCCCAAAGGAGCAGCTCTTCGCGACCGCCTGGAGCAGTTCTTGCGCAAAATACAGAAAGAGTATGGCTATCTGCAGGTAATCACCCCTCATATAGGTAACAAACAGCTGTATGTAACTTCAGGTCACTGGGCTAAATATGGGAAGGATTCATTCCAGCCAATCAAAACCCCGCAGGAGGGAGAGGAATATATGCTCAAACCTATGAACTGTCCTCACCACTGTGAGATCTACAAGGCGTCTCCCCGTTCATACCGGGATCTTCCGTTGCGTTTTGCGGAATTTGGAACAGTATACCGTTATGAGCAGAGCGGAGAACTTCACGGACTGACCAGAGTGAGAGGTTTTACGCAGGATGACGCACACCTTTTCTGTGCGCCCGAACAGATCAAGGAAGAATTCCTGAAAGTTATGGATATAATTCTTTATATCTTCAGGGCACTTGATTTCAAGAACTATGAGGTTCAGATTTCATTGCGCGATCCGAAGAACAAACAGAAATATATCGGTAGCGACGAGAACTGGCATCTTGCCGAGAACGCTATTATAGAGGCCTGTCAGGAGAAAGGTCTTAAAGCTACCCAGGTCGAGGGGGAGGCCGCGTTCTACGGTCCGAAACTCGACTTTATGGTCAAAGATGCCATCGGACGCCGCTGGCAGCTTGGGACCATACAGGTAGACTATAATCTTCCTGAGCGTTTTGAACTTGAATATACCGGTGCGGACAACCAGAAGCATCGTCCGGTCATGATTCACCGTGCGCCATTCGGTTCTATGGAGCGATTTGTGGCAGTTCTGCTCGAGCATACCGCCGGCAAATTGCCGTTGTGGCTGATTCCGGAGCAATGTGTAGTTCTTCCGATCAGTGAGAAATTCAACGAATATGCATATCATGTAGTCAAGGAACTTGACAAAGCTGGTGTGCGTGCCATAGTTGACGACAGAAACGAGAAAATCGGCAAGAAAATCCGCGATAACGAGCTGAAAAAAATACCGTATTTGCTCATAGTTGGAGAAAAAGAAGCACAAAATGAAGAAGTTTCTGTAAGAAAACAGGGCGAAGGTGATAAAGGAACGATGAAAATCATTAACTTTGCAGACGAAATTAATGCCGAAGTGGCATCAATGACGAACAAAGATTAAGAAAATAACAGATAAAGAATACTTAACCGCCTCATGCATTGGGGCATAACGACACTTAATGGAGAAAAAACCACAATTCAACGGACCGCAACGTCCTGTGGGGGCGGGTCCAAGGCCACGTCCGGGGCAGCGTCCGCAGCGCGGAAATGACAAAAACGGGCGCGACCAATATGTGATTAACGAGCAAATCCGCGCACGGGAGGTGCGTCTGGTAGGCGATAATGTAGAGCAAGGTATATATCCTATAGACAAGGCTCGTCGCATTGCCGCCGATCTTGAGCTCGACCTCATTGAGATCTCTCCCAATGCAGAACCGCCGGTATGCCGGGTACTGGATTTTCAGAAATTCCTATATCAGCAGAAAAAACGTCAGAAGGAACAGAAGGCAAAGGCCGCAAAAGTCGTGATAAAGGAGATCCGTTTCGGACCCCAGACAGATGACCACGATTATAATTTCAAGCTCAAACATGCCATGGGTTTCCTGAAGGAGGGTTCCAAAGTGAAGGCATATGTGTTCTTTAGAGGGCGTTCCATCGTGTTCAAAGAGCAGGGAGAGGTTCTTCTTCTCCGCTTTGCAAACGACCTTGAGGAGTATGGGAAAGTAGAGATGATGCCTGTGCTCGAGGGAAAAAGAATGACTATCATGCTCAGTCCGCTGAAAGCGGCTCCCAAAAAGGAGAAACCGGAGCAGAAAACCAAGGCGGAGCAGGAGGATTGATATTAACCCTCTGTTCAGCTGATATTTAAAACAGAGATAAATGCAGACCGTAGGCACACAGTGCCGAGGTGAATATTTAACATAACTAAATTTTCAAAACAATGCCAAAAGTAAAGACCAATGCCGCGTCCAAGAAGCGCTTTGCGCTCACCGGCACAGGGAAAATCAAGAGGAAACATGCTTACCACAGCCACATCCTGACAAAGAAAAGCAAAAAACGTAAGAGAAATCTGGATCACACAGCTTTGGTGATGGAAGCAAATATCAAGGCTGTCCGCGAACTTCTTTGCCTCCGTTAAAAGGTAAGCCTGCGACTGAAATATAGTCGCAACTCAAAATTTTACTTTATTTTTTTATTAACCGAATGTTCAGCTCCGCAAGTGCATAAACTATAGGAATTGCCGCTGACGTTCAAAAAATCGAAAAAAATGCCAAGATCAGTAAATCACGTAGCCTCAAGGGCAAAAAGAAAGAAAATCCTTAAACTTACCCGTGGTTATTATGGAAGCCGTCGCAATGTATGGACAGTAGCCAAAAACACATGGGAGAAGGGTCTTACTTATGCTTATCGCGACCGTAAACAGAAAAAACGCGATTTCCGCGCACTCTGGATTCAGCGTATCAATGCCGCTGCACGTCAGGAGGGTCTTTCATATTCAATGCTTATGGGTCTGATCCACAAAGCCGGAATTGAAATCAACCGCAAGGTTCTTGCCGAACTTGCAATGAACAATCCTGCTGCATTCAAAGCAATTGTAGCTAAGGTTAAGAAATAAGATTATATAAGTCTTATAGAAAAAAGTGACGACTTCGGTCGTCACTTTTTTCTATTGCAGATGCAAGATGGATTAAGGTTGACAGGGGGGAGTTGTGTGCCCCACGTAAGTAAACTTCAGATCACATGGTAAATTTTCCGGGATTCTATAAAAATGTAAATATTTTTATTGCTGTCCGATAAAACTCAATAATATCAAAAACGCATGGCTCGACCGC
>CAQFOZ010000037.1 GCA_948788915.1 uncultured Muribaculaceae bacterium
ATCCGTGCCCATCATCAAGCGCATTTGATGCTCTTGATATCCGCGATTCTTCATAGCCATATCCATCCCTAATTATGCCCCTTTATCCGACTCTGCCTGGGACTGCGGCTTGTCCCCAAGCCGCGAAACTAAACCAAAAGCGGCAACTCTCACGAGCAACCGCCTTAATACCAAACAGTTCTTTCGAACCTCTTTTGGAATCCAAACTTAATGAACAAAATCTATCTTCTTTCTGTAGTATAAACAACGTCCACTAAATTTTGTTCATAAACTCAATATTTTTTACTTACCCCTCTGCCTCACCGCCTCGAGGCGGCACAAAGCGGCAAGTGTCTGCATCCTGACTTTTACAAACTGCCGACGTAAAATACGACCATATGACAACCCTACAAGATAAATTATACCGCCAACAGGGAATAGAACAGCAAGCGAAGTCTGCAGCCATTTCATCTTTTTAGGCACAGGATGATAAATCCATATATCTTTTATCACGGGAATCCGCTCTACGATGTCAAGCAATTTCAAATCTCGGCTGTCTGACAGATAATTAACTGTATGGTCAAGTTCCTTCCCCGTATCAACAATAGCCCCTGAATCATATCCTCCCCTCCAGTAATCAAGATATGACATGGGAAATGGATTATGAGACAGCCAATAGCTTGCACGGGCATAGTCGCGGGCAAGCATTGCCGCACTTTTTTCAGCAGATATATTATTAATAATAACCTCTTTCAACGGCACATGGCGGGATTCCGTCAACCCTAACAGATTTCTTATTATATTCAGATACAGATCCTTATTGAACACAGCAGAGTCATTCATTGCCTTATATGTGACAAACACGCCTAACGGCAATAAGATGAACGTAGAAAGCCAAATTCCAAACCAGACAGCGATATGACCGTCACGTGCCATCTTATAACCCATATTGTCTATTACATAATAGAAAAGAAAGAGCAACACTGATATCACAAGCGGTGTACCGAGTCCTCCCTTACGTATAATGGCGCCAAGAGGTGCCCCGATAAAGAAGAATATTATACAGGCAACAGACAGAGTGAATTTCTTCATCAGTTCTATCCCGTGTCGGCGGATAGACCGTTTTTCTTCCGAAATCGACAATGCCCTGTACTCCATCTCATTGGTGCGCGACTTGTTTATAGACTTAGCATTGGAATAGACCTCATTCTGTTCCACGGGAGTCATGGCACCGAGCAATGAATCCAGCGGAAATGGCTTCACATGTTTCTCATACTCCATAAGTCCGTCTGCATCGGGAACAGCATCAGTCTCTCTGTTCACATCCTCCTCTACCGTGAAGTTGTCCTGAAAATTTGAAAATGCCATCTCCCTCTTACGCCTCGCCAGCTCCATAGCCTCATCCTTGCCAAAGTAGTTGTAACCGGCAAGATCCCTGAACGCACTTGATTTCAAATCATAGGCATAATCATTGCCGATTGAATCTATCCGGACATTAAGAGAATCAATAGCTGCCCTGAGTTCTGCTATATTCTTGCCGACATACTGTTTACGCATACCCCCTTCGTCAAGCCTGTTGAAATTGGCATCAAACGGTATAAGAATCTCCTTGTCATAAAATGTCTCCCGGCGGAACGGAACATTTTGATCCAGGCTTCGCTGCTCACGTAGATTCTCAAACTGTTCCCCGGTAAAAAGATGCAGATAGAGATATCGCATATCGTTTGTAAACGCAAGTCGTGCCGAGTCGGCAAGAAGTATGGTGGAATTGTCACCACCCTTGCTGACATCATAGATCATGGTGTTGTAAAGCATACCGGTTTCCCTGTTCTTTGTTTTCACAAAAAGACTGTAACCTGGTATCTGGTCGTAAAATACATCCTCCGGAATCTCAACCTCCGGGCTCTTCTGCTTCATTGAAAAAAGAAGCGTATACATCTTGACCTGGGCTTTCGGCAGAACATTATTCTGGAAAAAGAACGCTCCTGCGGCTATCAGCATTACAAGGATGATAAGCGGACTCATCACCTTCAAGAGAGAAATTCCTGAAGCCTTTATGGCTGTCAGCTCGGACCTCTCGCCTAAATTGCCGAATGTCATAAGGCTTGCAAGCAAAATCGCAAGAGGAAGTGCCATAGGCACCATAGTGAGAGCTGCATAGAAGAACAGTTCTCCAAGCACATCCATCCCAAGTCCCTTCCCGACAAGATCGTCAATGTAACGCCATAGAAACTGCATGAGCACTATGAAGAGCACAATGAAAAAGGTCATTGCAAAAACCGGAAGGAAACTCTTCAGTACAAACAGATATAATCGTTTAATAATGCGCATATTATGAAGTTTTGGCTCACCCGAAGGCAAATATGTCGGATAATTGACATGATTGACACCAAATTCTATGGCAAATTTACGAAATTTCTTTGTAACTTTGTTATACAAAATAAACTTGAATCATACTATGACATTATTTGAAAGACTTACCCGAAAGGCGCAGGAACATCCGCAACGCCTCGTTCTTCCTGAATCGACGGAGCCAAGGACACTCCAGGCCGCCAACAGAATAATTGCCGACAAGATCGCTGAAGTGATATTCATTGGCGACCGCAAGGAAATTCTTGACAAGGCCTTTGAGCTTGGTCTGCAACACATCGAGAAAGGGAACTTTATTGATCCCTCAGACATTACCGTAACTGAACCTTATGCAGAGCTTTTTGCAGAGCTTCGCAAAAAGAAAGGAATAAGCATCGAGGAGGCTCGCGAAACCGTGAAGAATCCTCTTTATCTCGGTTGTCTTCTTATCAAACGCGGGGATGCGGACGCAATGGTAGCAGGAGCACTCAGCCCGACATCACATGTGCTGAGAGCGGCTTTCCAGGTTCTGAAAACCAAGCCGGGAATATCTGTAGTGAGTGGAGCATTCATAATGCTTCTTCCGGAAAATGTGCCGTTCGGTGACAACCATATGCTTGTATTCGCAGACTGCGCGGTAGTACCCGATCCAACAGCAAAAGAACTGGCGGAAATAGCAATCGCCACTGCAGCTACCACTAAGAATATCGCCGGTCTTGATCCGGTGGTGGCTCTTTGCAGTTTCTCAACCAAAGGAAGCGCCACCCACGAGAGAGTGGACAAAGTAATCGAGGCAACAGCACTCGCACGTGAACTCGCCCCGGATCTTAAACTTGATGGAGAACTACAGAGCGACGCAGCTATTGTTCCGTCGATCGGAGGCATGAAGGCTCCGGGCAGCCCTGTGGCCGGACACGCAAACACTCTTATATTCCCTTCGCTCGAGACCGGCAACATCGCATACAAGCTTGTTCAGCGTCTTGCAGGTGCGGGTGCCGTAGGACCGATCCTCCAGGGTCTTGCCGCTCCGGTAAACGATCTTTCGCGCGGAGCTACTGTCGATGACATAGTTAACACTATTATCGTGACCTGCAACCAGGCCATCGGTGACAAAAATCTGTAAGTGTTTAAATTTGAATACCTACTTAACAAAATGAAGATACTTGTTTTAAACTGCGGAAGCAGCAGCGTTAAATATAAACTGATAGACAGCGACTCAAAAGAAGTGCTCGCTGAAGGTGGTGTAGAGAAAATCGGGCTTGCCGACTCTTTCCTTAAATTCAAGCTCAAAGACGGCTCAAAAGAAACATTGACTGTCAGCATGCCGGACCACAAAGAGGCAATCAAACAGGTAATGAATGTGCTTACCGACCCGGATAAAGGTGTTATCAGGAGTTTTGACGAAATAGGTGCGGTAGGACACCGTGTGGTGCACGGCATGGAATATTTCAACAAATCCGTTATAATCACGCCTGAAGTGATTGAGAAAGTGAAAGAATGCTATCCCGTGGCTCCCCTTCACAACCCGGCCAACGTGACAGGCATCGAGGCTGTTTCAGAGATTATGCCGGATACTCCTCAGGTTGCTGTGTTCGACACCGCTTTCCACCAGACAATGCCTGCCAAGGCTTATATGTATGCGCTCCCGTATGACGATTACAAGAACTATGGCATCCGCAGATACGGTTTCCACGGAACAAGCCACCGCTATGTGTCTCGCCGTGCATGCGAGTTCCTGGGACTCCCCTACGAAAAGCAACGCATCATAACATGCCACATCGGTAACGGTGGAAGCATCACGGCAATAAAGGACGGTAAAAGTGTTGACACGTCAATGGGTCTTACCCCTACCGAGGGACTGATGATGGGCACACGCGTAGGCGACATTGATCCGGGCGCACTGGTATACCTGATGCAAAGACGCGGAATAGGTGCCGACGAACTCCAAAAGATCATAAACAAAGAAAGTGGTGTGTTGGGTGTTTCAGGAATATCCAATGACATGCGCGACATCGAGGCTGGTATCGCTGCCGGCAACGAAAAGGCAAAACTCGCCATGGATATGTATGAATACCGTATCCTCAAATATATCGGAGCTTACGCGGCTGTGCTCGGTGGAGTTGACATAATTGTCTTTACCGGTGGTGTCGGAGAAAACCAGATCGGCACTCGCGAGGCGATATGCCGGAATCTCGCATTCATGGGAATCACTTTCAATGAGGAGGCAAACAAGGTACGCGGTGAGGAGATAGAGATCTCGGGTAAAGATTCCAGCACACATGTTGTCGTTATCCCCACTGATGAGGAGATGATGATTGCAGAAGATACCGCTCAGCTTGTCGGTTCAAAATAAAAAAATAAACAAACGGAGGAGTGTTATATCACATTATCCCTTTATTTGTCGCGGCATACGCCCTTGTCAGGGGATACCGCAAAGGCATTATCAAGCAGATTCCGAAATTTATCGGATTCTGCTTTGGTATTGTTTGCGCGCATCTCTTCTCTCCACCGGTAGATGAGGCGTTACGGGTACTGATGCCAAGCATTGGAACCAGAGTGAAGGGGGATTATATATACAGTGTACTCGCAACAGGAATAGTATACCTGTTCGTATACGGTGTACTCGACACATGCACAAGATTTCTTAATCTGATTTTCCGCAAACGCCCTGAAATACTCGGAAGCATTGCCGGAAGCCTGTTCTGTCTTGTACGATATATGTTGCTGCTGTCTGTGTTTTATAATCTCTGGCTTGGGATGCGCCCCAATTCGGAACTCCTCAGATATGCTAAAGCTGACGACGGAAACATCACGGAACTGGTGATGCTTATATCCCCGGCAATACTCGGCGGTGAATCAGTGGAGGACCTGGCACATACACTCCAACTCGAAGAAGCAAAATCGATTTCTTAGAAACTGTGTCAACAAAATAATTGCCTCTGTTTGTTTATACTAAAAGAGTGCTCAAATTTAATTAAATTTGCAAATAATACGAGAGTTCCCATGACGTAGGACACAAACCGACTTATGGGAATACGAAAACAATAAAATTTATGTTAACAGTTAGAAATCTGCACGCCGCCATAAACGGCAAGGAGATATTGAGGGGTATTAATCTTGATGTAAAGCCCGGTGAGGTACACGCCATTATGGGACCCAACGGTTCAGGCAAATCAACACTTTCCATGGTGCTTGCCGGAAATCCGGCATACGAGGTAACCGAAGGTACTGCCACATTCCGTGGCAAAAACCTGCTGGATATGGCTCCAGAAGTACGAAGCCATGAAGGTATATTCCTTGGTTTCCAGTATCCGGTTGAAATACCCGGAGTGTCTATGGTTAACTTCATGAGAGCCGCTGTTAACGCAAAAAGAGAATTTCTACATCTCCCTCCAATGAGTGCCACGGAGTTCCTGAAACTTATGCGTGAAAAACGAGCCGTTGTGGAACTTGACAACAAGCTGGCCTCTCGTTCCGTAAACGAAGGATTTTCCGGAGGTGAAAAAAAACGCAACGAAATCTTCCAGATGGCCATGCTTGAACCCAAACTCGCCATATTGGACGAAACGGACTCTGGACTCGATGTGGATGCGCTCAGGATTGTGGCTGACGGTGTCAACAAACTTAAAAGCGCTGAAAACTCCACGATAGTCATAACCCACTACCAGCGTCTGCTTGATTATCTGCAACCCGAATTTATCCATGTGCTTTACAAAGGACGCATAGTGAAATCGGGTGGCCCTGATCTGGCTCGCGAAATCGAAAAACGAGGTTTCGACTGGATCAAAGAAGAAGTTGACAATAAAGAGGATTAATAGGAAACAAGGTCATGAGTGCATTAAATCAATATCTGGATCTATATTCGCAACATCAGGATCTTGTAGACTCCAATTCAGCACATATACTGAATGCGCTACGCCCGGAAGCATATAAGGCCCTCAAAAAAATGCAGTTGCCCAAAGCTGGGAGCGACAACTACGAGAACTGCGATATGGAAGCCCTTCTTGCTCCGGATTACGGCCTGAACATCGCAAATGTGCCCATAGATGTAAATCCTTCGGCCACATTCAGATGTGATGTACCTACTCTTTCTCGTTCTTTGTCAATGCTTATAAATGACTCGTACGCCTCAACCTCCGCTCCACTGCAAGAGGAGGGGGTGGTTGTATGCAGTCTCCGGGAGGCCGCCACACGTTATCCGGATATAGTAGCTCAATATTACGGCAAAGCTGCCGATATGAACAATCCGGCGGTAGCTCTTGACACTCTGCTCGTGCAGGACGGGTATTTCCTGTATGTGAAACGCGGAGCAAAGATCAGCCACCCTCTTCAGCTTGTAAATATTCTTGAAAACGGTGCCCCTCTTATGGCTGTACGCCGTTTGCTGATTATTCTGGAAGATGAAGCTGAAGCCAGACTCCTTGTCTGCGATCACACTCAGAATCCGGATATCGATTTCCTCTCTTTGGAGACTGTTGAAATCTTTGTGGGAAGAAACACTGTTTTCGACTACTACTCTCTTGAAGAGTCTTCTCAGAAAACGCACAGAATTTCATCGTTATATCTTAAACAACAGGAGGGTAGTAATGTTACTGTCGACGGGCTGACACTATTCAACGGGACAACACGGAATGAATATTACTGCCGTCTCGACGGTGAGAACGCGACACTAAGCCTTTATGGCCTCGCAATCGAGGATGAAGAACGCAGATTGTCTACTTATTCCAACATTTCCCATCTGAAACCACATTGCAAGTCGGATGAACTGTTCAAATACACCGCTGACGACAGTGCAACCGCATCTTTCACGGGAAGAATATTTGTAGACTATGGTGCTGTAGGCACAGAAGCCTATCAGGCAAACAGAAATATAATAGGAAGTGACACGGCAACAGTGACAAGCCGTCCGGAGCTGGAGATATATAATGATGATGTTAAATGCTCTCACGGCTGCGCCATTGGACGTCTCGACCAAATGCAGCTATTCTATATGCGAACCAGAGGATTGTCAGAGCCTATGGCTCGTCTGCTACTGAAACAGGCGTTTATGGCCGATGTTATAGATAAGATTGGAATACCGGTTCTCCGCGACAAACTGCACCTTATGGTTGAACGTCGCTTCGCCGGTGAAAAAAGTACATGCCACAACTGCAATGTAGGTTTATGTGGTAAATAAGCTTGATACCATGCTTGATATAGATAAAATACGCAAGGAATTCCCCATTCTTAACAGAGAAATAGGCGACAAGAAACTTGTTTATCTCGACAACACGGCAACCTCCCAGACTCCGGGATCTGTTGTCGGCAGAATTACGGATATATACGAACACACCAAAGCCAATGTGCACCGTGGTGTTCACACTCTATCTCAGGAAGCCACAGACCTCCAGGAATCAACACGACGCCGTATACAGAAATATATCAACGCCAAAGGGTTTGAGGAGATTATTTTCACCAGGGGTACAACCGAAGCCATTAATCTGGTGGCATCTTCTTTCGGTGACCGTTTCCGCGACGGAGACGAGATTATACTCACCGTGATGGAACACCATGCAAATATCGTGCCCTGGCAACTTTTACAACGTCACAAGGATATCAAAATAAGGGTTGTGGACATAAACGAAGCAGGGGAACTCGACATGGAACAGTACAGATCCTTGTTTAACGACCGGACCCGCTTTGCGTCATTCGCCCACATAAGTAACGTCCTCGGAACCGTAAATCCGGTGGAAGAGATGATCCGGATTGCGCATTCACATGGTGTGCCGGTACTTGTGGACGGAGCTCAGGCTGCTCCCCACTTGAATATAGACGTGTCAGCTCTCGATTGCGATTTCTATGTGTTCTCCGCCCATAAGATGTATGGACCCACAGGAGTCGGGGTTCTTTACGGTAAAAAGGAACTGCTCGAGACCATGCCTCCCTACCAGGGGGGCGGTGAGATGATCAGTCACGTAAGCTTTGAAGGAACCTCCTTCGCAGATCTTCCTTTCAAGTTCGAGGCTGGAACACCGGATTTCGTTGACATTGCCGCTTTCTCACAAGCCATAGACTTCATTGAATCTCTCGGCATGGACAATATCCGCAAACACGAAACGGAACTGCTGGAATATACAACCCCGGGACTTCTTGAAATACCTGGAATAAAGATATACGGCAACGCTCCACGTAAATCTGCAGTGATTTCATTCAACATTGCCGACATACATAATTATGACCTCGGCTTTCTGCTTGACAAACTCGGAGTAGCCGTTCGTACAGGACACCATTGTGCCCAGCCGCTGATGCAACGTCTCGGCATACAAGGTTGCGCACGCGCCTCTTTCGCTATATACAACACATTTGAAGAAGCCGACTATTTCATAAACGCAATTAAACGCGTCATCACAATGTTCTAAAACCAAAAAACAGCTGCCATCTGCCTCATAGTTTTCAGTCGTTTAAATCGTACTTGATCACCCAATAGCCGATCTTGTTGCTACCCATGCGCTCTATCCATCCGGCAGCTTTCATATTGGCTACAATTTTCTTTATGCCGTTGTCCGTCATGCCAACCTTTTCAGCAAGTTCGACGCGGGTAAGGCGCGGATTGCCGGCAAGCAGTCGTAATACAGACAGTTCGGATTTATTGGGTACTTTATTGGGTATTTTATTGGGTACTTCTTTTATGTTCTTTTGAAGTGTCTTCAAAATTTCGTTGAGCATAAAGTCAATAAATAATTAGCGGGATAACTCTTTATTTTTCCACTGAGTTATCTCGCTATACTTGTATTCTCAACATATCTACTTTCTCCTTGATTTGGAAGAAGCAGGTTCGTCTGCAAATTTATTGGGGAAACTAAAATGTTGTCTCGGATGAACCAAAGCCCATATGACAAGACCTACTCCTATGATAATGAACGGCACACTGAGCATCTGACCGAGGTTCATACCATATTTGGCTATCAACTCATATTCCGAACCCACCTGGACATTCTTTACAAACTCTATAAGGAAACGGGGAAGAAATATGCCGATAAAGAACACTCCTGTAATGAGCCAGGGACGCTCCTCTGCGTTCTTCTTCCAATACATCCACATCAATAATCCGAAGAGCGCAAAATAACACAACGCCTCATATATCTGTGTAGGATGGGAAGCAACAACATCCCCGTTTCTCAGAAAAACAAAGCCCCATGGGAGATCCGTAGGACCTCCATATATCTCACTGTTGAACAGGTTGCCCAGTCTTATCAAACCTCCTACAAGAGCCACCGGTACCACAAGCTTGTCAAAAAACCATGAAGCGGGCTTATGGCTCACAAACCTTGAGAAAAGGAACAATGCGATTATTATGGCTATTGTGCCACCATGACTTGCAAGACCTCCCTCCCATATCTTAAGGATATCCATCGGGTGCTGTGAATAATACGGCCATTCATAAAAGAAAACATGGCCGAGACGCGCCCCGACAATCGTGGCCACAACTACATATCCCAGCAAAATACCCAGCCATTTCTCAGGTGCGCCCTCATGACGGAACATCTTGGCGACTATCCAGTAACCAAGGGTAAAACCGATCGCAAACATAAGACCATACCACCTCACCGATATCGGACCGAGAGAGAAAAATATCGGATTGGCATTCCAAAAAATTACATCAAGCATATCTATATTTCTCTATATTTTCCTAAGTAATACCACTGCATATGCGGATATCCCCTCTTCTCGTCCTGTGAATCCAAGTTTCTCTGTTGTCGTAGCCTTGACAGAAACATTCCCGGCATCCGTGCACATCAATCCCGCCAACACGTCTGTCATCTTTCCTATATGGGGATTGATCTTGGGACGTTCGGCACAGATGGTAATATCAACATTAACGATTTCGTATCCACGTCCGGTAATAAGCTTCATGACTTCCGAAAGAAGCTTTTTGCTGTCTATACCTTTATATCTTGGATCTGTATCCGGAAAATGATAACCTATGTCACGCAAAGACAACGCTCCCAACAGCGCATCGCACAATGCGTGTATAGCCACATCCGCATCGCTGTGACCCAATAAACCGAGTTCGTGCTCCAATTTAATGCCACAAAGCCATAGTTCCCTGCCGGGAACTAAACGGTGCACATCGAAACCTTGCCCTATCCTGTACATGTTATTTTCTTCTTTTGCCAAGAAGGTCGCGAAGACCGTCCATATCGAACGTCAGCGTAAACCTTAATGTCTGGTCAAGAGGACTGCTTTGCGCTGTGGCAAGCATGTATGAAGCATCAAGCTGCACTACATTGAGCGAAAAGCCCGCTCCAAACGCAAAGTAGCTTCTTCCTCCCTTGTTGGCATTCTCATAATTATATCCCGCACGGAGAAAAAACTGTTGGTTATATGCATATTCCGCACCAAAGCTTACACCTATCTCCTGCAACTCCACTTTAGCACCGCCGGGCGCATCCGTGAAGCTCTTGAAAATACCCGTAATAGGCGACATAGTCTCCCATTTCTCCTTTGCATCCTCATACTCCTCGGGAGTCTCATAATCACGTTCACGTGGTTTTGTCGGCACAAGGAGCTTATTCAAATCAAGTCCGAACGCCAAAGTATTGTAATCGGCCAACGGAAACATGAAATTTGCTCCAATCCGCAGATTTGTCGGCAAAAAGGCATTGTTCGCACCATGGTCGTAACTTACTTTGGTTCCGACATTCGAAATATCGAAGCCCCATGAAAACTGGCATTCACTTCTTCCTATCATGGGATAAGTGGTGTAATATCCTGAAAGATCCACTGAAAACGCGGATGCAGCACTGTTGGATTCACCGGTCTGTGTGTCCTGATAGGACAGATCCGAAAATATATATCTCAGAACAACACCCATTGAAAATTTCTCAGACAATTTTCGTGAATATCCCAAGTCTATGGCAAACTCATACGGATTGATTGTCTGGACATTTACTCCATTACCGTATGAGGTGGATACCTCACCTAACGAGAAATAACGCAATGACGCGCTGAACGCTTGATTATCATTGCTTCCGGGCTTCCAATATCCCGCAAGGTTGGCCAGAAAAATATCGTTTACTATCTTACGCAACCACGGAGTGTAAGACAGAGACAGACCTCCTGTAGAATAACCGAACGCATATTTGGAAGGATTCCAGAACTGTGAGTTCATATCTGGATCTGTCGCCACACCTAAATTACCCATGGAGCTTCCTCTTGCATCCGGTGCTATAGACAATGTGGTGACACCGGTGGAAACCGGGTTAAACTCATTGTATTTAATATCATTTTCCGCTTTCATTCCTGTTGTGAACAACACAACAAACGCGAAAAGAAGAGTGTATATTCTATTATTCATTTTCATCTGTGAACTCATTAAAACTGCAGCCTCCCGATTGGAGCTGATGAGAGAGGTAAATGAGTTCTATCTCTAAAACTGATTTTTGACTTATTTATTGTTGATGATAGTCATATACTCATTTCAAAACAGCTATATCCCTCCATCCCGAGAAACGTTTATGGACTCCTTCTCCCTTTTCCACAACACATATACGATATAATCCGGGAGCGACTGTCTCCCCGTCATTGTTTATGCAATTCCACGTATAAGCACCTGTGATATCGCGACTGAATATAACATCCCCTTCACTATCCCTTATTATGAGCATTGCTTCGACAGTATTGTCAATCTCTATGTCAAGACTGTCTACTACAGCTTTTGACGACAATCCCAAACCAAGACTGCCATCCTCTTCCGGAACATCAAATTCATATTTCATATACGAACTGTTACCGGAAATATCTGACACCTCTATTTCAAAAATATGACTTCCGGATGACAGACTCCATGCATTATAATGATAATCCGCTGTCTTTACCACTCTCTTTTCATCATTAAAACCGGAACTTTCAAGAATTACATTTTGTCCGTCAAGTGTAGCTCTGACAGCCAATGGGGTTGCATACAATCCCGTATCATCACTGCATCTTACTTCTATCCTGCCTGATAAATGATCATATGACACTTCTGATCCCGGAGCTTCTTTGTCCTGCGCTGCCATATCCTCTGACCCTCTATCCGGTGATTCAACACGAGCCTCTAAGTATCCCACAGCCCCGGACCGCAAATCTGCATCATACGCACTCAGATAAACCGGCAATAACTGTCCCGCATATTGTACGGTATTTCCCGGAAGTATTATCTCCACGGAAAACTCTCCGTTCTTGACTTCCGTCTCATACGACAAAAGATTATTTGCTCTGTATTCTACTTGTAATGTGTCTGGCTCAGACGCATCCCTACAGGTTCCGGTAACATAATCCATTGATGTCAGCGTCACCGCAGGCTTTGACAGCTTAAGGACCAGTGTCCCGTTAAAACCGGTGTCCGTTTTTCCCCGGGAATCCTCTACCTCCCCTTTAACACTCACTTTCCTGCCGGGAATTATATCACAAGCAAATGAAGCCGATATTCTTTGTGTAGCAACCGGGAAAGTCACGGCAGGATCCCCTGAATAGAAATAATTAAGGGAGTTGCGATAGGGGAAATTGCTCTTTATTTTAGCATACACCTCTCCTATCGTTGGTGAGGGTGATCCATATTCCCTCTCCAGCCATACCGATGCTATTCTTTTTGCGAGTTCGTAATTGACATTCGACATAGATTCCCGGCAACTGATCAATGCCCCGGTCATGCCGTTTTCTGTGTCAAGCACAAGGCATTCTCCCAATCCCCGGACACGATTGTCAGGATACGAAAAATCACACCCTCCTAAAAAGGCGAAGCCCTGAAATCTGTTTTTCAACAGCGGCACATCTGAAGATGTAAAGAAATCACCGTCCACTCCCATAAACCTCAGGGAACCGTGTCCGAAATAAGTGGTCATAAGTTTCCCCCTGCCAAGTTCGGCAATAAATCTATCCTTTGCACTCTTGTTTCCAAACGCATCGACACAAAGGGTATAGGATGCTATCGGAGAGGGAGAAAGGCTATTTAAAAGTGCCCCGTAACTTATCGCATGCCTGTCATGAGCATGATTGTTATACAGCCCACCTATCTGCAAAGTCTCGTTGAGATACCATGCAAAGCGATCTTCACTTTCCATATACC
Source organism: uncultured Muribaculaceae bacterium (assembly GCA_948788915.1). Taxonomy (GTDB): domain Bacteria; phylum Bacteroidota; class Bacteroidia; order Bacteroidales; family Muribaculaceae; genus Lepagella. Next base: position 13,418 of record CAQFOZ010000037.1, read on the forward strand.
TTTTTATTTTCCTTAACGCCCTCAGACAATCTTTATCATCGAAACAGCTTAATAATCCGACACCAATATCCATATTCTCCCTGTTGAGCCGTGCCGGATTTATATTGTCTGACAGAATACCGTATAAGTCATACACACTTGCCGCGGCATGTTCGGAAGTGGCTTCCGGCTCCTGAAACGCCAACAGATATTCCATATCTTCTGTCCCCCGGAGAATCCTGATATCCCCAACAGATGGACCTAAAAGCAAGAGATTGCGCAGTTTTCCGTTCCCCTTATCATATATCATTTTCATAAAGGCCCGGTAAGCCATTGGATCCGGCACTCCTCCTGAAAACTCATTGTAAACCTCTTCTGTTGTAGCCACTATTGTCTCAATGCCGTCGTATTTCCTGTGCAACTCTGCAATCCCATTGGCATAAGTGACAAATTGTGGCACAGTTATAATCGCCAATGATGCATTTCCGGCATCAATACCATGCAGATCGGCATTCTCAACAGTCTGCCATCCGGATATCCTCTTCAGTTCAGATCCGGCACTGTACAAAACAAGCCCACGACAATCGTTCCCTTCTGCCCGGAAACATCTTGCAGTCATAGACTGTACACTGTCTGACACAGGAGAAATCCGAATCTGTTCAGGCTCGGTAATATCCACAATCCTCACATCACCGGGAATTGAAAGACTGTAACCTCCATCATCTCCCGAACAAACCAGATATCTTTCCGGAACTGTGAGTTCATTACTGCTTGCCGGAAACCGTTTGGGATAAGTCAGCAACCAGTGGTTCAATTTCGTAAAACCGGAGTCTTCCGCCCGCACTCCGAGGTTTATATTAAACTCTCCTTTCGGTCTTACATTAAATCTATGATGATAATTTCGCGGAGTGAAAGCATCAGAAAGTCTTGTAGTGTATGTTGATGAGTAATACTCTTCCGACTCCTCTAAAGACATATCTATACTGTATGGTATACGATCGGAAAGAGATGGCTCCAAAACAAATTCATACTCGAGAGTGGCATTTCCTGCCACGGCCAGTTTTGCCGGCACTGTCCACTTTATCGAACCTCCTGTATCTTTGAATTCCTCACCCCAGAATTGCTGCCCGGTCCGCGTTACATTATGGCAAAGATCCTTTTCATGAAACACAAAATCCAACCCTCTCTCCATCGGCTCGGAGTCTGAGGCACCTTCAATCATATATCCGGCTAAAACAGGATTTGACTTATCACTAAGGAAATACACACCGTAATCGGAATATATGTTCTTGGACATGCGCATGAAACGTTGCTCATCCTTATCCCATGAAACCTTGTCAACCCCTTCACCGTAAAATACCAGACTGTCACCGCTATGGATAACCGAAATCTGCCTCAGATCATCATAATAAGGATGTCCAGAAACAGGATCCGTAAAACTCAGTGACATAACTTCTCCCCCTTTTCCGTAAACCCCTACTTTCTCCGGAAAAGGGAAACCCATGTCTCTCAACTCCGAATATGATACTGCGTAAAGTCCCGAATCTCCTACTTTTATCTTTACCCATCTCCCGTCTGCCAGTTGCGAGCGAGGAGCGAAATCCACTCCATAACCTGCAACTGCCATAAGCATATTACAGGACAACAGGCAAAGAATACGCAGGCTTGAAATCATTTTAACCTAATTTGAAGTCTCTCTTCACCTTCTACAAAAGCACTTACGGTCTTACCTCTTTCAAGTACAAAGTATTCTGGCGACAACCCCACAAGTATCAGATCTCCAGTCTTTATTATATTCTCTCGACTTACCGCTTCTATCACGTTGTCTATACCTTTCTTCAATTGCTGCTGATTCCAACATATGGAGCGTGATCCATATCTTATCTCAAACGCACCGGAGCTGTTCCACTCCTCCACCGGTTTAAACTCTCCGACAAAACAACATTTATCAAAGACCACAGCCCTTGTCCACGGCTTACCTGAACCGCTGAGTGTTTTAAGCAGTCCTGATGCCTGTACAGCCACACCCGGAGCAGCCTCACTATAATACCTGCCTGCGAATTTGGCAGATACATTTTTACCAAGTTTGTCGATCTTTACTATCAGAGAGGGATAACCGCGAAACTCACTATCAAATTCAGGCACGAACATAGGATTGTCGTGACGCAAAATGCCGGAATCAGGCAAAAGATACCAGTCGATTTCATCCGACTCTCCACTGTAGTTATTTAATACACAGAATATCTTCATCAGAACTTATGTCTGTTTTCCAAAGCGTCCAACCTGTTGAAAATTAGTGCAAGATGAGCGTATATGGACGTATTGGCCATAACAACTCCCTCTGCAACCTTTACTCGGTACGGTGAGAAATTCCATATCGCACGGATTCCGGAACTGATAGCAAGATCCGCACATTCCTGGGCACATTCGGGAGGTACCGTAATAATACCGATAGATGCCGGATTCTCGTCCATCACTTCATAGATCCGTTCCATATGATAGATAGGCACCCCAAGATCGGTACGTGCAACAACAGCTTCATTGACATCAAAACCGGCAACAATCTCTAAGCCATAATTTGAAAGTCCGGAATCCCTGATCAGTGCCTTTCCAAGACTTCCACACCCGATCACATACGCCTTGTGGCTACGTGAGAAACCTAAAAAATCGGATAGCGCATCAATTAGAGAACCTACCTCATATCCTATTCTTGTCTTACCCTTCACATTCAGAAATGACAGATCCTTTGCAATCTGGGATGCATCAACACTCAATGCACGTGAAATCTGTGTGGAGGAGATTGTCTCAACACCCTGCGCACGCAATATCTCCACATATGCCAGATACCACGGCAAACGGCGGAGTGTCGGTTCAGGCAATATTATATTTTCTTCGTTAGAACTCATTTCAACCCTATTGTTCTATATTGTAATGTTCTATACTGTAATAAATTGCTTATTGGGCTACTACTAAAGCTTATTGGGCGGTTACTGCAAGTTTATTGGTCTTCGACGAATATCTTCCTTCAGCGGTCTCTGCCGTGGCCCGGTAAATGTATATTCCCCTCGGCACACGTCTTCCCGCACTGTCGCAAAGATCCCATCTTTTTTGTATCATTCCGTGCATATCCGCAGTCTCGGATTCATCCGACACCCAGATCCGCTTCCCCATAAGATCGAAGACCTCAAGGCGGCACGTCATCTTTGAATTGGGTGAATCAAGCAATACCGAGAACATCACACTTTCCGATGCGGGATTTACATTTGTAAACAGTTCTCGTATCACAGGATCCATTGTGGCCGCCACATTGAATGTTAACGTCCTCTCTGAAGCGTTGTTAGCATTGTCGTATACCTTGAAAGTCAGTGTGTGCTCCCCGGCCTTGAGACCGTTCAAAGGATACACAACCGTCCCCGCGCCTTCTCGTTCGTAATCTGGTTGATAATAACTGTCCACATCATCAAATACCTCACTGCGATCAAGAACGACAGCCATCTTGTGTCCCACTCCCGCTCCGGAAAGATTTATACCGGATTCATCTATTACAGAGGCATGTAGCACTGAATTCTCACCTACGACACCTCCTTCGGCAAATCCGGAATGATTAAGGTAAAGAGTCTCTATCACAGGACCTTCCACATCATCCGATTCACCTTCCGGGAATCCGTAGACATAGAACCGCTCGAAGGATCCCTGCCCCTCTTTGCCACTGTCGCTCCATGCGTATGCCGTGATTCGTGCCGGACTGTAATTGTTTTCTATCTCAGATGGGATAAACACTGTTGTCTCCCATTTCCCGTATTTCACTTTAGTCGAGACACTTGCAAGTTTGGTAGTGCGGTCGTTATAATGCTCCACCTGTCCGTCTGACCCATTCCCGTATGTTTCAATAGCTTTCTCCGCGTCATACAGATCAAGCTGAACAAATCCGTCGAAGTCAGTCAGTAGATTTCCCTCAACATCATTTACACTTCCGCTCACTTTCACTTTTGACATCGCCTTTATTTCCGGGAAATCAGCCATAGCGTCAAGAGCCTCACCGTCAAAAGATTCTATTGTCACACTGTTCTCCGGTTTGGGAATCCGCAACGCAGGATCCGCCATAAGACAGTAACGCAATCTGTTGACTTCCGACACTGCATTCTTACCTCTTACCACAGCATCACCGAACCTCAGGATTTTACCGTCCTCGCCATTGGTCAACAGCCATTTGGCAAGATTATACGTAAAAGGTCCGTTAATTCCGATATACACCGTTCTGCTTGGAACCAATGCTCCAACAAATCCGCCCGTCGGGTTCAGAAGCATAACCTCCGCACCGCTTTGTGTATCTCCGTCCCAATGTCCAAAAGAACATGTGGCAGCAACGAGAAATGAGAAATTTTTGTTGGAGGCAGATGTTATGTCTTCCCATGTAAGAAGCCGCTCGTGGGTCCAGGAATTTGTAGATGCATGTCCTATATAATTTGTAAGAACCACACCCTCGTTCCACGTGCGCATCATTCTCTCCTTTGCCTTGGGATAAGCCATCCCCACACTCGTCGACTCCAATGGATACGAATCGAGATACAGCCTTTCGTACTGATAATGCGGAGCATTTTCGGAAAGCTGTTTGTATACCGCTTCTGTCTGCCGCAAATGCTCTCCATTGTCCTGATCATCAGCAATCAGCAACGTACGGTTTCGCCATGTGCCATAATCGGGAGATAAAGCATAATCGCAAATCTTGTTTGAAATCTCTTCCGCCTCCCGCACACTCGACACCGGCAGACGTCCTACCGCCACATGAATTTTCGCCTCATCAAACCTGAAATCGCTTTTACGGACATCATCAAGCATACCTATGATATCATCGGTTGAGAACGCATCCGACTCATTGAGACCGGTTGGAGACTGCCACAGAGGAAGAGGCTCGTAACCGGCCGCTTTCACTGCCGGTGTAACCATCTTTGTGTCGTATGAACCTCGACCGAACAAAAGGCAGTATTTTATTTCCCGCTCCCCTTTTCTGTCGTGCCACATCTTCAGCATCTTCCTGAATGCACCGACATCTTTATGTCCACCGGAGAACTCATTATAAACGCTTTCAGGCGTAAGCACATAAACCAACATCCCGTCCTGCTCCCGGTGCATCCTCGCGATACGCTCAGCGGCATCTCTATATTGCTGATATGCCACAATCACCATATCAGGTGTCTCCATGCCATGTATGTCCTGGTTCGCCACACTTCCTCTGCGGGCAACTGTCTGACCTGCTTTTGAAGGATCAAAGGCTATGTATTCGCGATAGCCCGTAGGAGCCCGAAAAACAGCATCTGTCCCTTCCTTGGAATAAGACACGGATTTTGGAGAGCAAGGATCCGTCACATCCCAGACCACAAGACCGTCCGGAACTTCTTTAATCCTGACCGTCTCACCTCTGAAACCGGAATAGAAATGAAGCTGCCCCCCGTTAAGTTTCAGTTCCCGGTTATAAAACACCTCTATATAGTCAAGATTGGCATTGAACAGCACACCTGTATTGCTATAATCTATTCCGAATAACAGTTTGGTGTCTGCAACCTTAAAACTCATTATTTCGTCCGCGACAGCAAAAAAATCGTCATTAGAAATTCCGTTTATAACGGCTGTAGTGATCCTTTGTCCGTTAGCAGTGAATGTAATATTTGATCTACCATTGCTCGTATAAGCGGCAAAACGGACATTAGCCGTCGCATCATCGGATGTTTTGTCAATGAGATCAAAACTGAATCTTCTGCTGTTTTGCGAGCGGAAATCCTCTCCAAACAGCCATCTGCCATAACCGGACGGATTAGACATATCCGTTTCGTATAACAGCCGGGAGCGGAATTCGGTAACAGTCTCACCACCGGACGCAGAAGACGCATCGGCCACCTGCATCTCAGGCACAATAATTTCCCTGTCAGATATAAAATAGTAGCTGTCTCCGCAATAAGGATTAAGTTCATGAGAGTACGTCCCGTTCTCGAAACGCCACTTCACATTGTCCACCCCGAAAAAGAGAATGCCCCTCGATGTTTTTACAGACGGCAACAACGGCAGATCGTCAGGCATATTTTCAGTCAGCTCCTCTTCAACCATCTGACCGCCCGTCCCATATACGTTCACGCGTTGCGGATCCGTAAAACCGAGAGCTTTCAGATCTGCATTTGAGATCAGTTGCATACCGGTGGCATTCACCTTGATTTTAGCCCAGCGTCCTTCGGCAAGTACGGAATTTGTGGCATAATGCGATACAGGAAGTGCATATGAAACCGTAGCCATTGTCATGACAAGCACAATGACCATGCAAATTTTTATATAAATGTAAGATATATCTTGCTTCAATTTTCGAAAAAGTTTATGATCCCCATATGAGTCTTAAGTAAGTATTCAAATTTAAACGATAATAAGTGTTTTTTTAATCTTTTATACTTACTGCGGTTTCTTTTTGACCGCTTACGGATTGTCGCTCGGTTACATATACATATATGCTCCCTCGCTCCGCACCGTAATCGCCTCAAAAAATAAACTCACATTAAGTATAAACTAAATTTGAACACTTACTTAACGTATTTCCAACTAAATTATTGGACTACATCCTTAATCTTCTCCCAATCCTCTCTTGATCCGGAGAAAGCGTTTAGATCCACATCTCCCTCTATACCGTCAACCTTGCCATGGTGGTCATACTGCCAATAACTCCAATCCACGTCGACAGGAGTTCTAGAGAAACTGCATATCCATAATGGTAAACCGGCAAATGTATTTAATAAATACTTTTCGTAGCCCTGCACATTTGTATAAAGCGTAACCCTGTGTCCCATAAGATTAAGAAACTCAAGCATGCGCTGCAGATTCTCTTTAACCTCCTCGGGAGGAATGTTGTCAGGATTACCCTCACTCTCCACATCTATGACAAGCCCCAATTCCAGTTTTCTGTTACCGACAGCCTGCAGAAAATTCACTGCCTGGTCCACCCCATCCTTGTCAAAGCGGAAGAAATGATATGCACCGCGTCTCATCCCGGCGTGACCGGCAGCAATATAATTTTTACGGAAATTACTGTCCTTGAAATCGCCCCCCTCTGTCGCCTTTATAAACACAAACTCATACCCATCCTTTCTCACTCTCCGGAAATCCACGATCCCGTTGTGTGAGGACACATCGATGCCTCGCACCGGATAACGTTCAGTGTCAACATATGGCGCCGATGTCATATATTCCCGGTAAGCCCATATAGCCGTCAACACAAGGACTACGGTTATAATCAGAAATATAAAAGCAATTATTATATCTTTTACGGGGGGTATCCTCATATTGTAAAATTAAATGTTTTCCTCCGAATAACGAAATTAATAATGTTAAATATAAACAACATTCAACCAGAGTTTGTGCGCTTCATTATTACCATTGCTACAGCTCCCCGATAAATTGCTTCACCGTTCTATTATGAAATGCATTACGTTTTTACAAATTGATTTTGCCCCCATACAATAAAAGAAGTGTTAATGTCAGAAGAGGTGTCGGTGCAAAAAGACAAAGCCCTGTGCCAAATTTATAATTCCTGACACAGGGCAATCTTCACGCAAATCGTATTATTATTCCTTCTCGTCGTTAATCTTTAGTTCAATTGCCGACAGTCTACATTCTATACGATAACGTGCCCTCAACACGTTAGCGACCTTTTCAGCCACAGACTTTTTAAAGAATGGAGACAATATGACTTCATTAATCAAGACATCAGGATTGACATCCAACTCAATATGATTATCAATCTTATAAACATCATCTTTAGGAACAAAATAAAACCTGAATTCTTCTTCCCCTCTGAAATAAATTGATTTTGTAAAAGCTTCGTTATCATTATATAATGAATAATTTTGATATATCATTTTGCCACAGAAAATATCAAAATCCGGATAAATCAATGATGCCACAACATTCCCAATGGTTGTTTTTATGCATACACCAAGTCCCTTATCACTATCACAAATATCATTATCACAGTAATTACATTCATGTTCACGTCCGTTTCCTGATGAAGTATATCCTTTCCAAAAAAGGTAACTTTCATGCGGCTTTAATGTCCAGCAGGATGTTGGAATATTCTTAAGCTCTTTATATTCATTTAATTTTGAATACATACGCTCTAAATCTCTACTTGATTGCTCGTCAGGAGGCACTGCATTGGCAAGATAAATTGGGAACATGTACTTAAGCGGCAACGAGCTTTCATTTTTATCTTCAAACTTTTTCTTCAGACTTACATAAAACTTTTTATCATCTAAAATATTTAAAAGATGTTCCAGTTTCATATAACGCATAATAGGAGTGTCAACTGAAACTTCCGGCAGTGTATAAAATAAATTTTTATTCGATTCCATAGTCTTTAATTAAATTACAACTGTAAAGTTTTGGGATCAAATGTTTTTAAATAGTTTTTAGTAAAATAATATTGTACATTATTATATTTATCAAAGGTACTTATATAACCCGAACCAATCGTCTTTAGATAATTATCATAGTATTCGGGGAGACAATAACACGATAATGGCAATTTGTCAATTTTTTTTAAACTATTTGTACCAAACCTGGGCATATCTTGACTAAAAAAATAAAACTCTCTTAAATTAGTACAGCCATAGAATACATTTTCACCTATTTCTGACAACGATTTTCCACAAACAACAGTGACCAAATTAACACATCCACAAAACGCTTCCCTGTATATATACTCTACTAGATCTGGAATTATAATATTTTTTAATTTAGAACAACCATAAAATGCGTAGTCACCCAGCCCAATTACAGTATTAGGAATATCTATTGATGTCAGGTTCAAACATTTATAAAAGCACTCTGTTGAAATAAATGTTAGCTTATTCGGAAGCTTACAATACTCTAAATTGACACAACCATAAAATACGGAATAGCTAATTCTTTTTACCGAATTCGGAATTTCTATTCTACGTAAATCACATTCATAAAATGCGTATTCGCCAATTCTTTCTACCGTATTCGGAATTTCTATTCTACGTAAACCACATTTATAAAATGCCTTTTTTCCTATTTCTCTAACAATATATTTTTCCCCATCTAATGTTATCGAGCTAAAAAGTTTTACTTCACCTTTTAACGTAGCTGTTATCTCTATATCATCACAACCAATAACATTTAGATGTCCATCCCTTATTCCATAGGTGACATAGTTCAGCATGAAGTCTGTTTCATTTATTCTACGAAACTGTATGCCTTTAGGTGCAGTATCTCCCGTAATTACAATATCAAGTCCCTCATAACCTCCTCCATTATTCTCTGTTCCATCCGGATTAGTAACATCCGGTTCATCTCCTCCGCATGAAGTAAACACAAATGGCTGCAACAACATGATTGCAATAATAATTTTTTTTAACATAACTAATAAAGTTGCCGCGGTCATCCCCTCGTTGGCATCAACTAATGGTATAAAAAAAGAAAAGCGCAGGAATCTGTATCTGTTACCGTCCTACGAATAGAGGCTTCTCGCATTGCCCTTTAGAAGTCGGACGGCAACGCAGAAGCCCACGCT
>CAQFOZ010000038.1 GCA_948788915.1 uncultured Muribaculaceae bacterium
TGAATTTCAGATATTTCAAAGAACTCTTATGATTTTTTAGTGGACACTAATGATAAAATAATAATCCTCAGTTTGAACTGAGGATTATTATTTTATATATTCTGACAAGTATTTAGACCAGTTTGATCCATTTGTCGCGGTCTCCGGGGAGGAGGTCGATTACAGGGATCTCTATCATGGTGTAGCATCCCGGATTTAGGCGGAATGTCGCACGTGCACAAGCAACAAGAATCTGGGCAGTAAGAGCAGGATTGTTGATTGTCATGTCAAATTCAAAACGCTGGCTGTGTGTTTTGCCTGAAACACCTTTGCGGACCATGTTCACTCCATGTCCAACATCCTTGAGTGCATCTACGCTTTCCACAGCCATTACATGAGTCTCGTCTGATGCAAAATAGGGATCTTCCTTAACTGCTTTTGCAACCTGGTCAAGGCTATATCCCGGCAGCAATTCAACATATACCATTCGGCGGTGGATCCCTGTGCCTAACGGTATTGTCATTGAGAGGGCATCTTTTACACCTTCTTTTGATTTGACGGCTACTGTGTGTCCCATACTCATACCGGGACCGAAATTAGTGTAAGTAATACCTTTGGGAGCGACGGCCTCAAGGAGTGCGCGTACCACCGAGTCGCTTCCGGGATCCCAGCCGGCAGAAAGAACACTCACTGCATTTCCGGCCTTTGCCTCGGAATCAAGACGTTTACGAAGTTCCGGAATCTGTGTGTGGATATCAAACGAATCGACAGTGTTTATGCCTTTTGCAAGAATCTCTTTGGCATATTTTTCCACGCTGCGCGTCGGTGTTGCAAGGATTGCAACATCAACACCTTCCAGTTCATCAATTGATCCGACAACAGGGATGTGTGCCGGAATATCGGCACGGTCAGCAGGATTTCTGCGAATCACACCGGCAATTTCAAAGTCTTCCGATGCCTCTACTGCATCAAGGGTATATCGGCCGATATTGCCGTATCCTACAATAGCAATTTTTTTCATAGTGAGATTATTTTATTTGACAGATATTCTATTGTCTTATTTGGTAAGTTTACGATATCTTATGCGGTGAGGAGTGTCGATTCCTCCATCGCGTTTCTTTTTGAATTCCTCATATTCCGAGTAGGAACCCTCGAAGTATGTTACCTGGCTGTCTCCTTCGAAAGCGAGAATATGCGTTGCAATACGGTCAAGAAACCATCTGTCGTGACTAACTACAACCGCACAACCGGCAAAGTTCTCCAGACCCTCTTCAAGGGCACGGAGTGTGTTCACATCGATGTCATTGGTTGGCTCGTCAAGCAGCAATACATTGCCTTCCTCCTTAAGTGCCATCGCAAGATGCAGTCTGTTGCGTTCGCCACCTGAAAGTACGCCTATCTTTTTCTCCTGATCCGCACCAGTGAAATTAAATTTGCTCAGATACGCCCTGGCATTCATGTCTCTGCCCCCCATGCGGAAAGATTCTACTCCCTGGGAAATGACTTCATAAACGCTTTTGTCCGGTGAGAGATCCTTATGATTCTGGTCTACGTAAGCAATCTTAACAGTTTCACCCACTTCAAATTCTCCGTTATCCTGTTTTTCCTGACCCATTATCAGGCGGAACAGAGTTGTTTTGCCGGCACCATTTGGACCGATTACTCCGACAATACCGTTGGGAGGAAGCATGAAATTAAGGTCCGTAAACAGAGCCTTGTCATCATAAGCTTTTGCAAGATGTTTGGCTTCAATGACTTTATTACCAAGACGAGGACCGTTAGGTATAAAGATTTCGAGTTTTTCCTCACGCTCTTTCTGGTCCTCATTCATCAGTCGATCATAGCTCGACAGACGAGCCTTCCCTTTGGCCTGACGAGCCTTGGGAGCCATTCTCACCCATTCCAGTTCTCGTTCAAGAGTCTTGCGTCGTTTGCTTGCCTGTTTTTCCTCCATGGCCATACGTTGGGTCTTCTGATCCAGCCAAGAAGAATAGTTCCCTTTCCATGGAATTCCTTCTCCACGGTCGAGTTCAAGAATCCAGCCGGCAACATGGTCAAGGAAGTAGCGGTCGTGTGTAACGGCTATAACCGTTCCGGGATATTGTTGCAGATGTTGTTCAAGCCAGTCTATCGACTCTGCATCGAGGTGGTTGGTAGGTTCGTCAAGCAGGAGAATATCAGGCTGCTGCAGTAGAAGACGACATAGAGCTACCCGGCGTTTTTCTCCTCCGGAAAGTACGGCAATTTTCTTATCGTCCGGAGGACAACGAAGGGCATCCATGGCGCGTTCAAGTTTGTTGTCAATGTTCCACGCGTCAGTTGCATCAAGCTTGTCTTGAATTTCGGCCTGGCGTGCAATCAGTTTGTCCATGGCTTCAGGATCTTCTAGCACAGCCGGGTCGGCAAAAGCATTGTTTACTTCGTCGTATTCCTTGAGGAGATCCATGATTGGCTGAACACCTTCCTGAACAACCTCTTTGACAGTTTTTCCAGGATCAAGTTTTGGTTCCTGCTCAAGATAGCCTACACTATATCCGGGAGAGAAAACAACATTTCCCTGATAGCTTTTGTCAAGTCCGGCAATTATTTTAAGAAGAGTTGATTTACCGGAGCCATTCAGACCTATGATGCCGATTTTGGCACCATAGAAGAATGACAGATAAATATTTTTAAGAATTTGTCTTTGTGGAGGTATGATTTTACTCACGCCTACCATAGAGAAAATAATTTTTTTATCGTCGGCCATATTTATTTATTTTGCTGTGACTGTTCTGTAGTCGCATTTTACTTTTCCTCGTATAAAAGAATTGAGTTTGTTGCGCACCATCTGTTTGCGGATAGGGGATATGCGGTCAGTGTACACAGTGCCGAGAAGATGGTCAAACTCATGTTGTATTATCCTTGCAAGGAATCCTTTAAATTCCTGCTCATGCTCCACAAATTTTTCATCTAGCCAGTTTAGTCTTACATGTTCGTATCTTTTTACAGACTCAGACATGCCGGGCAAAGAAAGACAACCTTCTTCACGTGATACAGGGCTTTCGTCTTCGATTACTTCCAGCTCCGGATTTATAAGACAAAGTTTGGAATCTTTGCATTCGGGGAATTTATCGGCAAAGGGAGATCCGTCAATCACGATCAGACTTATCGACTTTCCTATCTGTGGAGCGGCAAGGCCGACTCCATCTGCGAAATACATAGTTTCCCACATATCCTTAATGAGCTTTTCAAGCCCGGGATAATCTTTGTCTATATCCTCGGTTTCTTCGCGGAGCACCGGGTGACCATAAATATATACAGGTAATACCATCGTCAGTATAAATTATTAAGTAAAAAACAGTTTCTAATGCAAATTTAATAAAATTAGTCTAAACTGATTCTTCTGCTTTGCAGGTATTCTGTGAGAATTAGCACGGCGGCCATTTCATCCGTGCGTCCCTTTTCCTGTCGTTGGCTTTTACGGAAGCCTGCGGCAAGCATTTCTCTATGCGCTATTGTGGAAGTGAAACGCTCATCTACCATTACTATGGCCATATCTGGCATCTCTTTTCGGAGTCTGCCGATAAACGGGGTTATGTAGCGCATACTCTCACTTGGATTGCCATGCATGTCTTTCGGCTCGCCAACCAGTATTTTGTCAACCTGTTCCTTTTGGCAGTAATCTTTAAGAAACTGCATCAAATCGCAACAGCGGACTGTTGGCAGACCATTTGCGCTAATCTGTAAAATATCAGTGACTGCGACACCACAGCGCTTTCTACCATAATCTATTGCAAGAATTCTACCCATTAGGTATAAATTAAATTTGAACACTTACTTATATTATAAGCGAAATTACTCATATAAAACCGTAAAAGATGCGGTTTAACACCATTTAACAGTTGAGTAATGAAATATACAATTAATCCTGTCAAAATTGCTTTCCATCATGATAAAACAGCTTTATAACGATTATACTTTAATAAGAAACTAATTAATTATAGTTTTGCAATGAATAAACACACTCATAACATCAATTTCTAACAGACAAAACAACTTTAAAATGACTGGAATTACGTCATATTCATTAATGTTTGCCACTGTCGCTTTCATATCTGTAGCGGCTTCCGCTGACGATAATGCCGGCAATTATACGGCAGAGCAGATTACGGCTGTTTCTGAAATGAAAATGCCGGATAAATGGAGTTTTGATGATTGTATCAGGTGGGCTACGACCAATAGTACGGATATCCGCAGGACTATCCTCAATATCCTTCAGGCAGACCAGGATATCAGTTCAGCCAAAGACGCATGGCTTCCTACCGTCGGATTTTCAACATCGCAGTCATTCACAAACTATCCGTCTCCGGGTGGTGGAAAAGATGGCAATATATACGGAAGTTCATACGGTATAAATGCTAATTGGACAGTGTGGGAAGGCAATGTCCGTAAGTATAGACTTGAATCCTCAAAGATTCTCCGCAGGCAGCAGCAACTTGCCGGAGATGATGTGGTCAAATCACTCAAACTTGGAATCCTTCAGGCATACCTTAATATAATGTATGCAGAAGAAGCTGTTAAAATAGCCGAGCAGACTCTTGAAGTAGGCGATTCACAGACTGCCCGTGCGCAGAGACTCATGGAGTCCGGACGGACTTCAAAAGTTGATTATGCGCAAATAGAGAGCCAGAGGGCTCAGGATTCTTACAATCTGGTGCAGGCAAAGAGTAATTATGAAAGCGCGGTTATGAGCCTTAAAAAGATTCTTGAACTCGGATTTACATATAATCTTGAGATCGAAGATGTAACTTTTCCCGATCGCGCGGTCCTTGCTGATCTTCCGGCCAAAGAACAGGTATATGATTTGGCGACAGCCTGGCTACCCGGCCTCAAAAGTAATGAACTCAGCAAGGATATTTATGCGAATGATGTTAAGATAGCTAAAGCCGGCAATCTGCCTTCTGTCTCCCTGTCGGGTGGGATTGGCACAGGTTATACAGGCAGAGGTTCTGCATGGGCAAGCCAGATGGGTAAGAATTTTAATGAAAATATTGGAGTGAATGTCAGTATTCCCATTTTTGACGGCAATTCAACAAAACGAGCAGTAGCCAAGGCAAAACTGGCAGAATTGGAATATGATCTTACAAAAAAGAACCTGCTCGATAATCTTTCCCAGACAATTGAAGGGTTATATGTTGATGCTGCAAATGCCAAAGCCAAATATATATCCGGAATTTCACAACTTGAGGCTACGCAGCTCACAAGTGATCTTGTAAACAGACAGTTTGAACTTGGCCTTGTAAATCCTCTCGAATTGCTGACGGCACACAACAATCTGCTGAATGCCCAATTAGAACTTCTTCAGAGTAAATATATGGCAATACTTGCAAATAAGACTATTTCTTATTATGCTACCCAGGAAATTGCTCTCCCTTAAGATTACAATACATTTTTAACAACACCTATATATGAGATTTATCCGTATTTATCCGGCTGCCTTATTGATAATTGCAACCGTGTCCTGTTCCGAGAAACAGAATATGGAACTGGAGACTTATACAGTGGAGCCGACATCCATGTCAGAGATGGTCACAGCCACCGGAACCATGGAGTCAGTGACATCAGTCGATGTCGGCACTCAGGTGACAGGTATAATAGACAAACTATATGTTGATTTTAATGACACTGTTACCAAGGGACAGTTGCTTGCCGAAATTGAAAAAACTCTTCTTGACAGCGAATTGAAAAGTGCCGATGCGTCCATGGCATCAGCCCGCGCCAATTATGAGTACGCAAAGAGGAATTATGAAAGAGATAAATCTTTGCATGACGAGCAGCTTATTTCGGATTATGAGTTTCAGACGTCCAAAAAGGATTACGATGTGGCGCGTCTCAGTTATGAGAAAACACAGGCGGACAGGGTGCGTGCCGCAAAGAATCTGAATTATGCCGAAATATATTCTCCGATTGACGGGATTGTTGTATCCCGAGAAGTGGAAGTAGGGCAGACCGTAGTATCAAGCATGAATGTAGCCAATCTGTATGTTATAGCGGATCTTGACAATATGCAGGTAGTCGGTGCTGTGGACGAGGCGGACATAGGACAGGTCAAAGTCGGACAGCATGTTACATTTACTGTGGATTCATATCCGAATGATGTTTTTAACGGAACAGTTACACAAGTCCGTATAAATCCCACAACAACCAATAATGTTGTTACATATGAAGTTATTGTAGGAGCACCCAATCCTGAGCATAAACTAATTCCGGGTATGACCGCAAACCTGACAATATATACTCTTGAGCTTGATAATATAACTGCGGTTCCCTTAAAAGCGTTAAAATTCCAGCCGATGGAGGATACAGAAAATGCCAAAGGATTGCCGGAGCCGGTAAAATCCAATTCCGATGCCAAGCATTTTGTCTGGGTGAAAAGAGGGGATAAACTTATTCAGACTCCTGTGGAACTCGGGTTGTCAAACAATGTCTATCAGCAGATTACCAAGGGGCTTAGAGCCGAAGACCAGATTGCTCTACAGTATTCTCAGAAAACAGGCGGAGTGCCCAAAGAGAAAAAGGGAGAGGAGAATCCGTTCATGCCGAAGCCACCGGGTTCTAACCGCAAGAAATAATATTTCAGGTTATGGCAAAAGAGATAATAAAAATAGAAAACCTCAAACGGTATTTCAAAGTCGGGGATGAGACAGTAAAGGCTCTCAGGGGAATTTCATTCACGATATATGAAGGAGAGTTTGTGACAATAATGGGTACGTCCGGCTCAGGGAAATCGACTTTGTTGAACACCCTTGGATGTCTTGACACTCCTACTTCCGGAGAGTATTACCTTGATGGCATTGCGGTAAGAGGGATGGGGAAGAACGAGCGGGCAAGGATCCGCAATAGAAAAATAGGGTTCATTTTTCAGAACTATAATCTCCTTCCCAAGACTACCGCACTTGAAAATGTGGAATTACCATTGATCTATAATTCCGCAGTCAGTGCCAAAGAGAGAGCTCAGAGAGCAGAAAAGTGTCTCCGGGAGGTAGGGCTTGGAGAACGCCTTTACCATAAGAGCAATCAGATGTCCGGTGGCCAGCAGCAGAGGGTGGCGATAGCTCGGGCACTGGTAAACAATCCGGTTATACTTCTTGCCGATGAGGCAACCGGTAATCTTGATACAAGAACATCGTTCTCTATCCTTACTCTTTTCCAAAGGTTATATAAGGAAGGGAAAACGATAATTTTCGTTACTCATAACCCGGAGATAGCACTCTATTCCTCGCGGAATATAACCCTTCGTGACGGGCATATTGTGAGTGACGAATATAACAGTGACATACAGTCGGCAGAGGAGGTATACCGCAATCTGCCTGAAGAAACTGACTAATATGAATATTAATAATCTTTTTAAAATAGCAATCAGAGCGTTGGGCAATAATAAAATGCGTTGCTTCCTTACAATGCTCGGGGTTATCATTGGAGTAGGTGCCGTCATTGCCATGCTTGCTATAGGTCAGGGGTCAAAAAATTCTATAAAGGCTCAGATATCGGAGATGGGCAGTAATATGATAATGATTATGCCTGGTGCGGAGCGAAGAGGGGGTGTCCGCCAGAGCAGTGACGACATGCAGACCCTCAAACCGTCTGATTATGACGCCATAGTCAATCAGGCTCCGGGGATATCATATATTACACCGACTGTGTCTTCTTCCGGACAATGGGTATCGGGCAATAATAACTATCCCTCGCAGGCGCAGGGAGTAAATACCCAGTATCTTGATATCCGTCAGAGAAGAGTCAGCAAAGGAGAGATGTTTACGGATAATGACGTAAAAACAGCGGCAAAAGTATGTGTGCTCGGAAAGACTCTTGTAGACAATCTGTTTCCCGACGGAACCGATCCTATAGGGAAAGTGGTCAGATTCGGTTCCATTCCGTTGACTGTGATAGGAATCCTTGATGAGAAGGGATATAATACTATGGGACAGGATCAGGACGACCTTGCTTTGGTTCCATATACGACGGTGATGAAGCGAATGCTTGCTATCGATTATCTTCAGGGAATACAGGCATCGGCAGAAGATGAAACCCGCACCGAGGAGACAATTGCAGAAATAACGGATATACTTAGAACCCAGCATAAACTTCGGGATGACCAGGAGGACAATTTTACTATCAGATCAATGCAGGAACTTGCCCAGATGATTTCTTCAACATCGTCGATGATGACCGTATTGTTGGCTGCAGTGGCCGGTATTTCACTGCTTGTGGGAGGTATTGGCATAATGAATATAATGATAGTAAGTGTGACAGAGCGTACAAGGGAGATTGGTCTTAGAATGAGTATCGGGGCAACAGGGCGAGACATCATGACTCAATTTCTTATCGAGGCGGTGATAATTTCAGTGACAGGAGGCGTTCTTGGCATTCTGCTTGGGTCTGTAGCCACATGGCTGATTAAAATAATAGCCCGTTGGCCTGTACAGATAGATCCCGGTTCGGTTATATTGTCATTTGTAGTTTGTACTGTAATAGGTATAATTTTTGGATTTTATCCGGCTGCAAAGGCTTCAAATCTTGATCCTATAGAAGCTATAAGATATGAATAAAATTGATTACATAAAATCTAACTCTGCAGGAACAGTGACAGTAATACTGTCATCGTTTCTGCTTTTCTATTTGCCATCGATGCTTGCTGTTTTCAGTCGTGTTGATGAGCCGATGGAGTGGACTTTGATAAGTGTGGGTATGGCAACCGTTTACACGGCTGTATTCTGTATAAACTATTTCTGGATTGTGCCGTTGACACTTTTCAGGAATGACAGAAAAATCGCGTTTTTTGTACTTAATCTGATATTGGTTGTGCTGGGATGCTCTTTAATACCTCTTTGGTTTGAAACACATGGAGGTCTGCCTCATCCGGAACCAAGGAAAGTTATAATGGTTACTCCTTCACAGTATTTTATGGGTTATCTGCGTTTTGTGATACGTGACGGGATAACTATGGTGCTTGCGGCAGCTCTTGCATATGCATTGCGTCTTTCCCGGGAGCGGGAGCAGATGAGAAGGCGCGAACTTGAACTTAATGCGGAACGTCGACAGATTGAACTTAAAAGTCTTAAAGCCCAGTTAAATCCTCATTTTTTATTTAATTCGTTAAATAACATATATGCTTTGATTGCAATTTCTCCGGAAAGAGCTCAGAAATCGCTCCATGATCTTAGTAATATGTTGAGATTCATGATATATGATGCCGCCTTGTCGACAGTCCCCCTTGACAAAGAGATTAAATTTATTGAAGATTATGTAGAGTTGATGAAGTTGCGGCTCGGATCATCAGTAAGGTTGGTTTGTAATCTTGAAAAAAACAATACGGAAAATATATCTGTAGCACCTCTGATTTTTCTTACCATAGTGGAAAATGCATTCAAGCATGTTTCGGGAAAAGATCAGGAAAAATTTATCCATATCAGCATTTCAATAGAAAAAGGAAGTGTCACATGCCGTGTGGCTAATTCATATAATGAAGAGGAGAGACGGTCTTCCATGTCTCCGTCGGAGTCGGGTGTGGGACTTGCTAATGTGGAACGTCAGCTCGGACTCCTATACCCCGGTGCTTACAAGATGGGTAATGAATGTGTAGACGGAGTCTACGAAGCTTTTGTAAGCATATCTGTGTCTGCGTTGATAATACAACATAAAGAAAAGGAATCCGTTATGAATGCAAATAATTTCTGAAATGGAAGATAAACTAAGATGTGTCATTGTAGACGATGAGCCATTGGCCAGAGAGCTGATAAAATCATATATTGAGAGAACACCGGATCTTTCTTTGGTTGGCAGCTATGAATCTGCCGCGGAAGCTGTGAAAACAGTAATTGACGGAGATGTGGATCTTGTTTTTCTGGATATAAATATGCCGATGCTCAATGGCGTAGAATTTGCCCAGCTTGTTCCATCACGCACCCGTATCATATTCATTACAGCGTATGAGCAATATGCGTTACAGGGATTCAAGGTAAATGCGCTTGATTATCTGTTGAAGCCGGTAAATTACGCCGAGTTTATGAAAGCCGTAAGTAAGGCGATAGAGTGGAAGAAAATGAGAACAGTATTGGAAAGTTCTTCCTATTCCCGGCAGGACATGATAACTGTCAAGGCAGATTACAGACTTGTACAGATGAAATTAGGCAGCATACAATACATAGAGGTGCAGAAAGACAGAGTGATATTTAATAGATCAGATGGCGATCCTGTCAGTAGCCTGATGAGTATGCGGGAACTTGAGGAGTATCTTCCGGAAAAAGATTTTATGCGTATTCATAGATCCTATATAGTAAATTTGAATCAGATAGAAGTTGTAGAAAGGGGACGCGTAGTTTTTGGAAAAACTTACATTCCTGTTTCCGATGCGAAGAAGGATGAGTTTATGTCAAGATTGAGGCAGATATAGGAGGTCAGAAGCATGAATACGAAAAAAAGGGCTTTAAAGCCCTTTTTTTTATGCTCTTTTATACTCTTAAGAACCTATTATTTACCGAAATAACGGTTGTAAAGACCAGCGAAACCGCGACCGTGGCGTGCTTCATCCTTGGCCATCTCATGAACGGTGTCGTGGATAGCGTCAAGATTCTGGTTCTTGGCGTTTTTGGCGATGCGCATTTTATCTTCATTGGCACCGGCCTCGGCGTGCATACGTTTCTCAAGGTTTGTTTTTGTGTCCCAAACCATGTCACCAAGCAATTCTGCGAATTTGGCAGCATGCTCAGCCTCTTCCCATGCATAGCGTTTGAAAGCTTCAGCAACTTCGGGATAACCCTCGCGGTCAGCCTGACGAGACATGGCAAGATACATACCCACCTCTGTGCATTCACCTACAAAGTGATTGTTAAGGTCTTTAATCATCTCTGGGTCACATCCCTTTGCAACACCGATTTCGTGTTCTGTAACGAATTTGAGAAGTTCGTCTTTGTCTACAAGTTTGAATTTACTTTGAGGAGCTCCACACTGCGGGCATTTTTCGGGAGCTGTCTCGCCCTCTGCGATATATCCACAGATGGTGCATATCCATTCTTTTGCCATAATTAATTATAATTTTGGGTTAATTTATTCATCTTTAAGGAATAAGATATTGTTAATTTTAAACAGTTTTCAAATTCAAAATTCAACGTATATCCTTTGCTTTTCTATATAACAAAATTAACAATGTTTTTTCTTTTTACAAAATGAAAATTATTAATCTCTCCAAATAATTTTCTTTTAACTGTATAGTAATAAAATAAAGGCGCAACCTATTGAAGGATGCGCCTTAAGTATTATTAACTATACTATTACATGACAACTTTAGATGTTTTGCTACCTTGGCGGCGGATGAATATGCCATTTTCAGGATTTGCAACTTTCACACCCTGAAGATTGAAATATTCTACCGGGACGTTTTCGTCAGTAACGATTTCATTAACAGCAGCACCAGTTGAAGTATAAACCTTTACATCATCCAGAAACCAGCGCGCAACTTTCTTTTCTGCAACAGTACCATAGTCCGGAAACTGGTTATCGGAGTTTCTAAAAGTGATTTTAGTATTTTTATCAATCTTGATCCCGGTTAAGTCAATATCTTCTTCATACCATTTATAATCAGATTCATCCGGTATGTCTTTAGTGAAGGTATAAACCTTTTTATCTGTGCCATTTTCAACAATAACTACAGCTTCTGTTTTGTCGTAAACTTTTGCACCAGATGCCATTGGGGTCCATTTAAAACTTATATGAGCGTTTTCAACACCATCACCGGCTTTTTCTAAAGATGGCAATACGATTCCTCCGCAGAATGTTGTAATAGAAATTTTAAGATAATTTTTACCGACACCGTTTACGGTTGTAGGAGCAACTTTGCTGGAATTACCCACTTCATTTTTAGCATAAGTAGAACCCAGAAGAGTATAACCCTTATCTGCCATTAAATCAGCAGTATTCCCTCCACCAGGAAATATGCCTGTTCCCATCTGTGGATTATATGCACCTGAAAATACGTTTTGACCGATATTGTCATTAATTGATTTACCTTCTTTATTAGCATAAGTGCTTGTTGCAGGTTCAAGCCACTCATAATCATCGAAGAAAATTACAGTTTCTTCAGCAAAAGCTGACATTGAGAATGCCAAAGTGGCACAAGAAAGTAAAAATTTTTTTCATGTTTAAAATTTTAAGTGAATAAATATGTAACAATATATTAGGGTTGCATTAGTGTATAAACAACAAATATCAAAATTGCCACGCAAAGTTAACAGCGATTCTTCAGATTTCAAAATACAATTTGGTATAATTCAGTAAAAGCGTTCTCAGTATTTATTTATTAATATATTTGAATAATTAATAAAAAGTGGTAATTTTGCATATGCCATGTTGAATTTGCATTTTGCTAATAAATACAATTGGACAAATAAATAGATTCATACTTTACATAATAATTCATAATAATTTTAAAATCTTTACTTATGAAAAAATTTTTACTTTCAGTAGCAGTAGCAGCATTTGCTTTTAATGTAACAGCACAGGAAAAGGTGTATTTCCAAAGTGATTTTGCAAAGACTTGGGAAGTGTTTAAAGATTGGGAAGGTTCAGGTACTAATGCAGGCAAAGCAATTGATGCTGTAGGCAGTGATGGAGTTAACAATTATCTCCCTAATATGCCCACAACAGTAAAAGATGCAAATGGAAAAACAGCACTCCAGTATCTTGCAGACGAAGGCTGGATTATATTTGGCGGCGGAGTGGATCCCAATCCGACTGTATCAAACGGTTGTAATTTTCAGAAGTTTTATCCCAAGATGGGTTCTACAAATAAGCAAAATGGAATTACAATTCCCACTATCGCAGAGTTCGGTAACGGTGTTGAGAACATAACATTATCTTTTGATTGGTTTCCTTTCAGAGCCGGATCAAAAGCTGGATCTGGATTATACGATGACACAGAATTGGTGGTAATTGTAGCAAACGGTTCAGACGAGAAGCAATTCTTGGTTCCAACTGTCAAGCCCGAAGAAGGTGCCAAATATCAATGGTATCCTGCAAGTATATCCCTTGACAACGTGACAATTAATAAGGATACACGTATCTCGGTTCGTCCAATTGACGCACAGTATCTTCCAAATGGAACAGTTACAGGAGTTTACAGATACTGTATAAATAATTTCAAAGTTACAGGCAAAGGATCTTCTGCTGTTTCAGAAATAGAGGTTGATTCAGATGCTCCTGCAACATATTACAACCTTCAGGGTGTGAAAGTTGCAGAGCCTGTAAACGGTATGTATATCCGTGTAAAAGGCAATAAATCTGAAAAAGTTGTAATTAAATAATACCGGATCCTATATTATTTAATATTTGATATTCCAAGGGGATGTGTCAGTATTTATGTCTGACGCATCCCCTTGTTGGTTTTCATATGAAAGATAAATAAGTGCCCAAATTTGAACACTTACTTATGTGTAATTGCAAAAGAAAGTAGTAAATTTGCAATTGATGAAAGTAAAGACAGGAATTATTGCCAGACTGGAAAAGACAGTTAAAGACGCAGTTTTAAAAGCCGGAGTTAACAAGGTGGTTGTAGGATTCAGCGCAGGAGCAGACAGCACAGCTCTGCTGTTAACTTTGGTCGCATCAGGAGTAGATGTTATTCCAGTTCATTGTAATTTTCATCTCAGGGGGGAGGAAAGCATGCGCGACGAGGATGTTGCCCGCAAAATATGTCAATCCCTGGATCTGGATATCACGGTGATTGACTTTGATGTAAATGGATATATTGCTTCCAGAGGATCCGGCACATCTGTAGAAATGGCGTGTAGGGAATTGCGATATGCGGAATTTGAAAGAATAGTGGCGGATTCCGGTGCTGACAGGATTGCGGTGGCACATAATGCAGATGATAATGTGGAAACACTTCTGTTAAATCTTTTCAGAGGATCCGGAGTGACGGGACTGAGGGGAATGTTGCCGGATACAGGAAAAATCATCAGACCGCTACTGAATGTGACTCGCACAGAGATTGAGTCGTATCTCGGTGAACGGAATATAGGTTTTGTTGTAGACAGCACAAACCTAAGCAACGACTATAGACGGAACTATATCAGACATGATATTCTCCCACTGATAGAAAAGAGATGGCCAGGTGTGCGCAGGGCGATTTCCACCACGATAGTGAACCTTCGGGGTGAAGAAAGTGTATTAAAATGGGGAGAGGAATACTGGCTTAATGACGGAGACACTATTTCGATATCCACTATATCGGAATCTCCTGATCCGTTTTGGACAATTTATAAATTCGCATCACGATATGGTGTGTCGCGTACGGTTGCATGTGAGATTTGTGATGTGTTTGAGAAGAAAGCCGGTTCGCAACTTATCGTTGGTAAGCGTTGGGAAGCCAAAGGGGGATATCTGATATTCGATATGAAAAAACTAAAATTTGTTTGTAACGAAAAAAAATATTAACTTTGAAGTCAAATAGCCGCGTTAGGTGGCAAATTCCACATTATCGATCTTCATTAAAAGTAGATTAACCCATATATTGCGGAAGATCGTACAATCCAAAGAACACATTCAGACATAAAGAAAACAGTCTTTTGTTTTCCTCCCATGAAGAATTATGCAAAAAAGGCAGGAGGAAAATTATTGAATAAGATATTTATATGTATAGTTACGATGAACTTATGTCGATGGCTGAGAATCAGTTGAAGGATCTCGCATCCTCAATGGGAATGAAAAAGACAGCATCGGCAGACCGCCAGGAATTGGCTTATTATGTTATAGACAGCGAATCTGTGGCTACGGCCAAGGAGGCTGTCGCCAAGGTAAACGGTAAAACTAAAGAGACAAAGGATAAAAAAACGCGTGCTAAGCGTGTTTCCACAAAAAAGACAAAGGACGCAACTATAGTAAAAGAGGAAAAAACGGTTGAACCCGAAGTCTCATTGCCGGCTCCAGAAACCGAAACAGTAGATGTAGAAGTAGCGGTAAATGTAAAAGAAGAGAAAACTTCTGCGCCTAAAGCCAAGAAAACAGCACCCAAGAAGCGTGTTGCGCGTGCCAAGGCAAAGACTGATACAACGGAATCCAAGTCAGATGAAGGGATCTCGGATATTCCGGAATCAAAGAATGACGCAGAGGGGAAGTTGGAGGATAGTCTAAATGTTGTAAAGACAGACGAGGTTACAGCTGAGAAAGAAAAAAATGCAGATAAAACAGAGTCGGACGAGATTAAAAATGCACGTGATGTAAATGCCGAGGAAAAAGCAGTCGCTTCCGTGCCGGAGGAGGAGCCTTTGAAACTCAAAGAGAAGCCATCGCTCGATTCATTCTTTACAAATGCAAGACGTAAGACATTTGTGCCACGTTCACAGCGTGAGATAGAGGAGGCTGCTGTAGCGGCCGCAACAGCCCCAATAACGATTGCCGACCCTGCTCCGGAGAAGATGCCCATGAAAAACCAAAAGCATCTCAGCAAGAAACAACAGCGCCAGCAGCGTCAGCTTCAGCAGCAACAACAGAAAGAGAAACAGCAGGAGACAAGCTATGATTTTAATGGAATACTGACATCATCGGGAGTGCTTGAAGTCATGCCGGACGGTTATGGTTTTCTGCGTTCGAGCGATTATAATTATCTTGGCAGTCCTGACGATGTATACGTGTCGCAACAGCAGATAAAGGATTTCGGTTTGAAGACTGGAGATGTTGTGCAAGGAGGAATAAGACCGCCGAGGCAGGGAGAGAAATATTTCCCTTTGTGTCGGGTTGAAACTGTAAACGGCCTTCCTCCTGAGGTGATAAGAGACAGAGTTCCGTTCGAGCACCTTGTACCGCTTTTCCCTGATGAGAAATTTGATATTACATCCGGCAGGTATGGGAACATATCCACTCGAGTTGTTGATATGTTCGCCCCGATAGGGAAAGGACAGCGTGCATTGATTGTAGCTCCACCCAAAACGGGTAAGACAATACTTCTTAAGGATATTGCAAATGCCATCTCGGCAAACCATCCCGACACTTATATAATCATGTTGCTCATAGACGAACGTCCTGAAGAGGTTACAGATATGGCCCGCAGTGTGAATGCGGAGGTAATCGCCTCTACATTCGACGAACCGGCGGAACGTCATGTGAAGATAGCAGGTCTCGTGTTGGAGAAAGCGAAAAGACTTGTGGAGAGCGGACATGATGTCGTTATAATGCTTGATTCGATCACGCGTCTTGCACGTGCGTACAACACTGTGAGTCCCGCGTCGGGAAAGATTCTGTCAGGAGGTGTAGATGCGAATGCTCTCCAGAAACCAAAACGATTCTTCGGAGCCGCCCGCAATATTGAGAACGGCGGATCGCTTACAATCATCGCTACAGCTTTGACTGAGACCTCCTCAAAAATGGATGAGGTTATTTTCGAGGAGTTCAAGGGAACGGGTAACATGGAATTGCAGCTTGACCGCAAACTTTCTAATAAGCGTATTTTCCCGGCAGTTGATATTATCGCGTCGTCTACACGTCGTGATGATCTGCTTCTCAGTGAGGAAGTGCTTAACCGTATGTGGATTATCCGTAATTATCTTGCCGATATGAATTCTCTTGAGGCAATGGAGTTTATCAAGAAACGCATGGAGATGACCCGGAATAATGAGGAACTTCTTGTGACAATGGACAAATAGGAAGCAATTACAAATATTAAAATGAATACAATCGGGCAATACTTACGGCTCACCACTTTCGGGGAGAGTCATGGTCCGGCAATGGGGGGTGTCCTTGACGGGATGCCCTCCCGTGTAAATATAGATATAGATTCCATACAAAAAGAACTTGAACGCCGTGCTCCCGGAAAAGGTGGAGCGACCTCTCCTCGTAAAGAACCGGACAAACTTGAGATATTGTCCGGTATTTCGGCAGACGGTCTTACTCTTGGCTCTTCTATCGGTTTTATAATAAGAAATTGTGATGCCCGTGCGAAAGAGTATTCGGAGTTGATCGATTGCTTCCGCCCCAATCATGCAGATTATACATATTATACAAAATATGGAATCCATGATTTCAGGGGAGGGGGACGTTCCAGCGCACGGGAAACAGTTTCGTGGGTTGCTGCCGGTGCAATCGTGCGCCAATGGCTTTCAGAATATGGGATAGAGGTAAAAGCCAAGTATATCCGGACTGCGGATGTTCAAAAAGCAGTTCAGACAGGAGATTCGGCGGGTGGGGCCGTAGAATGTGTCATCACAGGTCTGCAGGCAGGAATAGGGGAGCCGGTATTCGGCAAATTACATAGCCGATTGGCCGCGGCCATGATGGGAATAAATGCTGCCAAAGCTTTTGAATATGGTGACGGAATGGCTTCTGCACAAATGTACGGAAGCGAGTGTCAGGATATACCGTTTGTTGGCGAAGACGGAAAAGTGAGATTTAGGTCAAATCACTCGGGAGGGATACAGGGTGGTATCAGCAATGGTATGCCTGTAAATTTCAAAGTGTATTTTAAACCTACGCCAACTATTCCACAGACGGTTGAGACGATAGATGTAGAAGGCAACGAAGTGTCGATTACGCCTGCAGGCAGACATGATGCATGTGTGGCAATACGTGCGGTGCCGGTGGTTGAGGCAATGGCTCTTCTGACTGTCGGCGATTTGCTGATAGTCTCAAACAGATTATAGAAACAGTTTCTATAAAATGGGAAAGTATAAGGATTTCGCCGGGTATATGGCAGATAAATTTCCCGGTATAAAGGTTCAGAAGATATCAGTCAATGCCGATTTCTCATGTCCCAACAGGGATGGCACAATTGGAACCGGAGGGTGTATTTATTGCGACAATACTTCGTTTACTCCCGGATATTGCTTTAATTCCGGTGATATACGGACACAACTCGAAGACGGCAAACGCTTTTTTAGTAAAAAATATGCAGACATGCAATATCTTGCATATTTTCAATCATTCAGCAATACTTTCGGAAAGAGTGTTTCCGATCTTCGCAAGATATATGAGGAAGCCTTGGCGGTTCAGGGAATCGTTGGGCTAATTATTGGGACGCGTCCTGATACATTGCCGCAAGAGGTTGTCGAGATGATGCGGGAGTTGAATTTGAATTGTCCGGTTATTGTGGAATTGGGAGCGGAGACTTCACATGACTCTACTCTTCAGACGATTAACCGTGGACACACATGGAATCATGTTGTGGATGCTGTCGGCAGACTGTCGGATGCCGGAATATCTGTAGGTCTGCATCTGATTATGGGGCTTCCGGGAGAAAATGAGGAAATGCAGCTTGAAACTGTTAGACGTGCGGTGGAACTTCCGATTGATTCCTTAAAATTTCATCAGTTACAAGTGCTTAAAGGAACGACTCTTGCTTCAAAGTTGGAATCCGGAGAATTGGATGTAAGGCAATTCACTTTGGATGAGTATATCCGATTGTGCGTTAAGATTGTTAGAATAGTACCGAAGCATATCGCAATAGAGCGATTTGTGGCAGTAGCTCCACCGGAAAAACTGATTTCACCCAAATGGGGAATAAAGAATTACGAATTTACTAACTTGTTAAATAATAAATTGAGAGATGAATAAATTAATGGTTGCAATCTCCTTGGCACTCCTTTCAAGTGCCGGAGTATCAGCAGATGTAATTGTGGCTCTTCCTTCAGGATCTGAGGGGAAGCAGTTTGTGGCACATCACCTTCTGATTTCCGATATGGTTAAACCGCGCAATGAACGCTCAGCTGAGAAAACGGACACACTGACAGTCAAGAACAATGCCTTTGTGGTGCCGGTTGAGAAAGAGGGTGCGTCATTTTATCAAATACCTGTCGGAGAGCGTGAGGCAATAAGTTTTTACACGTCGCTCGGAGATGATCTTATGGTAAAAGTCAATTATCTGTCGCCGCTTGCATACACAGTTGAGGGATCTCCGCTTATGGATGCTATATATACATTAAAGCCGGCTGAAGACAAGTTTATGGCAGAGTATATAGAGTTTGCCAAAGCAGACAACAGGGTAGCTGCCGATTCCATACGTAAGGCATACAACAATTATTTCAAAGAGTATATTGCAGCCAATCCTGAGTCTCCCGCCATCGTTTATGCATTGATGAATCTTGAAAGCGAGGATTTTCTGAAAACGTTCGGTTCTTTGGAAAATAAGATAGCGGGTAATGTGTTGTATCCGTTGGCTGTAAATCAGAAGCAGCGTGTCGAGAATGCTATGGCCGCTGAGAAAAAAAGAGAACAGTTGCAAAGCGGGCAGATGGATGCACCTGCGTTCACACTTAAAGATCTTGAAGGGAAAGATGTTTCTTTGTCTGATTTCAGGGGTAAATGGGTTGTTCTTGATTTCTGGGGAAGCTGGTGCGGATGGTGTATAAAGGGTCTTCCGGCTCTAAAAGATGCATATGAGCACTATAACCATGATCTGGAGATAATAGGTATAGATTGCAACGAGTCAAAGAAAGCATGGCGTAATGCTGTGGCAAAGTATGAGATTCCTTGGGTGAATGTTTATAATCCTGCCGAAAGCACGTTGTTGTCCGATTACGGTGTCCAAGGTTTTCCGACGAAGGTGATTGTATCGCCGCAAGGAAAGATTGCCAACATCACTGTAGGAGAGGATCCAAGTTTCTTTAATACATTGGGTATATTGATCAACGAATAGTATTATACATACATATATTAACAATGGGAGGTCCGCACAGATTGCGGGCCTCCCATTGTTAATACGCTTATATTAGAGGAAGAACAGAATAATCAATTGGGCAGCAATGACGCGCAGGAACATCGTTAGAGGGTATACGGTGGAGTAGGCTACAGCCGGAGCGTCGTTGTTGCCGACTTTATTTGCGTATGCCAATGCCGGTGGATCAGTATATCCGCCACTCATCATACCTATAATTGAGAAATAATTCATCTTATATTTCCAGCGAGCAATAACCCCCATTACAATCAAAGGAATCACGGTTATCACAACACCGTATCCAACCCAAATGGCACCCCTTACATTAAATACTGTTGCAAAAAAGTCTTTTCCAGCCGCAATTCCAACCGAGGCAAGAAAGAGGCAAATGCCGATCTCCCGTAGCAACAGATTGGAAGAGGAGTTGGTATATGTCACAAGGCGGAATTTGTGTCCGTATGCTCCGATCAGAATGGCAACGATAAGCGGGCCACCTGCAAGTCCGAGTTTCATCGGAACCGACATGCCCGGCATCTGCAAAGGAATACTTCCGACAAGAATACCAAGGAATATACCGATAAACATTGTTATCAGATTCGGTTCGTTCAGTCGTTTCATTGAGTTCCCTACTTTCCGTGCAAGGTTGTTTATGTCATCAAGTTTGCCTACGACTGTCAGTCTGTCGCCCATCTGCAGACGAAGGTTGGGGGCTGCAAGAAGATCCACGCCCGCACGGTTCACACGTGTTACATTTAGTTTATAGGCAGAATGCAAACGAAGAGATCCAAGCTTCACACCGTTGTATTCTGTTTTTGTTACAAGTATTCTGCGTGAAACCACAGGACCCTTCTCCCTTTCCCATGTTTTCTGGATCACAGGACCGATAAACCGTGTGAATATCTCCTCATCCTGTTGAGAGCATACTACAAGTAAAATATCATCCTCTTCTATCAGATCCTGAGATGTAGGGATAATGATCGTGCCATCCTGTTTTTCAATTCTTGATATTACGTAATCGCACGTTATGAGAGTATGGAGTTTAAGAAGAGTAAGCCCGTCAATCATTTTGTTGGTTACACGGAGTGACAGAATATGAGGCGCAAGCATTGAAGTCTTTTTGTCATTCTCAATCTCGTCTTTCTCTTTGTCTATGTCGATCTTAAAGAATTTCTTGATTAGAATCATGGCGATTATGATCCCGACAACTCCAAGCGGATAAGCGGCGGCATACCCCATGGACATTTGCTGGCTCACATCATATCCGGTTGGATTAACCTGTAAAAAAGCCTGTTGTGCTGCACCGAGTCCCGGTGTGTTTGTTACGGCACCACTCATTATTCCGACAAGCTGAGATATGGAAGTTGGTCCGTCTGCGCCACCTTGGATAAAATAAATGGCAATCATAATGATGACATTGAGACAGACACCTGTCAATGCAAGAGCATTCATTTTGATGCCACCTTCCTTAAATGAGGAAAAGAATCCCGGTCCTACCTGCATTCCTATGGAAAATATGAACAGGATCAGTCCGAATTCTCTTAAAAAGTGCAGAACATCGGCATCTGCCATATAACCGAAATGCCCCATAAGAATACCGACAAAAAGTACGAATGTGACTCCCAGAGATATCCCCATTATTTTAATTTTCCCCAGATATATTCCGGAAAAAATTACAAAAGAATAGAGAAGGATTGTACTTGCCAACGAAACTTCGTGAGGGCTAATAAGTTCTATTAACCATTCCATAACTGTTCTTAATAATCTTTTACCTGTTGCAAATGAAGTTGCAAAATTACAAAAAACTTTGAACATCGCCTAATTCCTTGGTCTTTTGATTATTTATATTTATTTAACATTACCCACTAATATTCAGCTGCTCAGCAAGATACAAAGGGATAATATTGTCATACCTATTTGCGACCCCGAAATTTTGAATGAAAACATATAGTTGCCTGTTATAAGGGGATAAAAAGCAACCCCAAATACAATCATCATGAATAGAAGAATTCAACCAACATTTTATCTTCGCAAGGACAAAGTAAACAAATCTGGGAAAATGCCTCTTTATGTCCGTTTCCCACGGATAGACGGTGAAGAACCGAAGTTCTCAATAGGCAAAGCACACTTTTCTGCCCAGGAGTGGGATAATGATGCAAATCTACCGATAGACGGTTTTTGGCGGTCAGAACTTCAAAAAGAATTAATTCGGATTGAGCGAGCAATCTGCAGGTGCTATGAGGACGGCATTGTGATTACCAAATCGAAACTAAAGGAGATTGCCGTTGACAAAAAAGAAACCAATGCAAAATCTGCGAAAACGCCTAATCCACAAACCGCTTTGTTTATAGATTATTATGTCGAATGTATTGAAAAGAAACTGAATAATGGACAGATTAGGCAATCGACCTATAAAGCCCATCTTACGACTATAAATGCTATGCGATGCTTCAATCCAAATTTGAAAGTCAAAGATATTAATGCGGAAACTTTGAAGCGTTTTGTAGAATATTTGAAAACACGAAACTCTGCTAAGACCAAGGATAGCTCCAGTACTGTAATCAATCGCCTTACGCAAATTAAAAGCGTAATTCACTATATCGAAGCACTTGGAATCAATATTGAAAATCCTTTTAAAACCAATGATATACACATTGAAAAAGCAGGTAGTAACGATGTTTATCTCAATGATGAGGAATTATATCGAATGGTAAGATTATTGAGCCAACGAAAAGAGAAGCAGATTAATAACAAGGAATATTCTGTTTTGATGATGTTTCTTTTTGGTTGTGCAACGGGTATGCGTTTCAGCGATGTTCACTCTCTGAAATGGAGCAACTTAAATTTTGAACATCGTAATGTGGTGCTTGAGTTCTTGTGTACCAAGACGCGAAAGATGAATTATATCCCATTAAATCCAATGGCTGAAGATATTGTGTGTAGGTCTGCATACGAATGGAAAGACGATTATGAATATAATAAAACACTATTCGTCAGAACCTATTCAAATACTACGGTGAACAAGACTTTGAAAACATTGGCTAAGAAAGCTCGTATAAATAAAAATTTAACTTTTCATGCGTCAAGAAGGACTTTCGCCACATATTGTAGGGATAACAACCTAACCAGAGATTTAAGGAAAACCACATTGGGACATAGCGGTGATGTGACAGACCGTTATGAACAATGGAATGCGTATGAAGCGAGCAAAGCAAAGGATTCATTCGCATTCCTTGATCACTACTGTCCACTAAAAAATGGACGGGGTTAAAAATTAAATAAATTCGGT
>CAQFOZ010000039.1 GCA_948788915.1 uncultured Muribaculaceae bacterium
TAAAAGGAACCTTCAACAGATCTGTCAACATCTTCTACAAAGGATTTGATTATCCATCTGTAATTCAGATTACCGGAACAACAGATTAAAATAATCTGTATAGTTGTAGATAAAATGATTCGGCTATGAAAATTTATACTTATTTGTCAGTTTTCTTATTTGTCTGTATAATATCCGCCGGATGCAATCCTGTCAAGGATACAGATAAAGATAAAGAAAAGAAAGTGGAGGTAAAACCGAAAGGTGAAAAATCCGTAGGGGAGATGCCCGTCCGGGTTGTGGAGTTGCAGCCGTCGGAGATGACGCATGATATAATGAGCAACGGCAAGATTGTTACTGCCGAGATAGCGGAGTTGTATTTTGACAGGTCTGAGCCCATAATAAATGTATGGGTACGGGAGGGCCAGCATGTGAGGAAGGGTGACAGGATCGCCCGGCTCGATTCATACAGACTCGAAAACGAACTTTCTAAACTGATTCCTGATAAGGAGAAAGCTATGCTTGACCTCAAGGATGTGCTGATAGGCCAGGGCTATGACCCGGACAATAATTCCTCTATTCCTGATGAGGTGTTGCGCCTTGCAAGAATTCGCAGCGGATTGGATAAAATCGAGATGTCGATAGCGCAGACAAAAGAGGATATCAGAAAATGTACACTGCTTGCCCCCTGTAGCGGGAAAGTGGCGGATGTGAAGATAAAGCGCTACGGAGTGTCAAAAAGTTCGGAGATAGCATGCCGAATACTCAATGACCATAGCATGGCGGCAGAATTCACGCTGCTGGAAGATGAACTCCCTTTTGTAAAAACAGGAGACAGGGTGGAGATATCTTCGTTCGCCACTGACGACACTTACAAGGGACGGATCACGGAAATCAATCCGGCTGTCGACGACAAAGGACTTGTTCGCGTAAAAGCGTCTCTGGAATCGGCCGGCGGGGCGACAGACGGCATGAATGCCAGAATAAGAATACGCAAGAGCCTGGGAAAGAAACTGAGTGTGCCAAAGAGCGCAGTCGTGTTGCGTTCCGGCAAAGAGGTGGTTTTCACATACGAAAACGGTAAGGCGATTTGGAATTATGTCTCCACCGGTGTCCGGAATCTCGAAAATGTGGAGATTACCGAAGGTCTGGAAGCCGGACAGAAAGTGATTGTGGACGGTAACGAGAATCTTGCACACAACTCGGCGGTGATAATTAAGAAGTCATAATGGTCAGATTCCTTATAGAACGTCCGATTGCGGTATTGATGTCTTTTTTGGCATTGATAATCTTAGGTTGTGTCACATTCTTCGCACTGCCTGTATCGTTGTTGCCGGATATAGATGTCCCGGAAATAGCAATCCGTGTTTCTGCTCCGTCAATGTCGGCGCGTGATGTCGAGAACTCGCTTGTCGCCCCTCTGCGCCGCGAGCTGATGCAGTTGAAAGGACTGGAGGATATCCGTACGGAATCCTCTGCCGGAACCGGAACAATAAAGCTGAACCTGGAGTATGGCATTGACACGGATCTCGCATATATTGAAGCAAACGAGCGCATTGACGCGTCAATGGGGAGCTTCCCGAAAGACATAAGTCGTCCCGAGGTTATAAAAAGATCTGTTTCCGATATACCGATATGTTATCTGCAGCTTACAGGTGGAGATAAAGACAGTTATGAGTTCCGGACTGCCTGTAATGTGCTTCACCGGAGACTGGAACAGCTGCCGGAGATTTCTATGGTGGATGTGACTGGCATTCCTGAAAAAGAGATAACGGTTTCGCCCGACTATGACAGACTCCGGTCTCTGGGCATATCGTCCGGGGATATTGAAAGAGTGCTTCTGACAAACAATGCCGAACTGGGAAACGTTTCCATCCGTGACGGTTTTTATGAATATCAGGTGAATGTGTCGACACACATTAAGGATGCGGGAGATGTGGCTGACCTCTTGCTGATGAAAAATGGAAGAATGCACCGCCTGGGTGATCTGTGCTCAATATCTCTGGCAGACAAAGAACCGGCAGGATATTCCGTCTTTAACGGTGAACAGGCGGTAACTTATGCCGTGATTAAAAACGCCTCGTCCGGTTTAAAAGAGCTTGACAGGGCTTTGAACCGGACTTTGGATGAGTTCTCGGCTCAGTATCCGGATATAAAGGTTTCCAAGACCAGGGATCAGTCTCTGTTCCTGTCTTATTCAATCGGGAATCTTGAACAGAACCTGATTCTCGGTCTGGTTCTGGTCTTTATTATATGTGCCGTGTTCATGCGCAACCGGCGTATGCCTCTTGTCATCGGGTTCACTGTCATAGTCGCTGTGATAGTTACTTTCCTGCTGTTTTATCTTTGCGGATTCACCCTGAATATCATTTCGCTTGCCGGACTTATTTTGGCTGTAGGGATGATGATTGACAATTCGGTGATCATTGCGGAAAATATCGAGCAGCATTATCAAAAGACGGGTTCGATAACCGACAGCTGCATAGCGGGAACAAATGAGATGATCACTCCTTTGCTCTCCAGTTCGCTGACCACTATTGCCGTCTTCCTTCCGCTTGTTTTCATGAGCGGAATAGCCGGAGCGATATTTACGGATCAGGCGTTTGCTATCACCGCAGGACTGTTTTCGTCTTATGTTGTCGGCATAACCCTTCTTCCCGTTCTGTTTTCCATTTTAGGAACGCGCATGAAACTGAAAAGAGTGGAAACGGAATCTGCCCTGAACCGGTGGCTTTTGAATGCATATGACAACGGTTACAGATTCACGTTCAGTCACAAGGCTTTCATGTCGGCGGTGGTAGTACTGATAATAGCGGCATCCGTACCTTTGTACAGGCTGCTGACTGTGGAGAGGCTGCCGCAGTTGGACAGTAATGAGACGTTGCTTACTGTTGACTGGAATGAAAACGTGAGCCTCCCGGAGAATTTCAGGCGGGTGTCTCTCCTCATGGATTCCATAAAATGCTCCGAAAAATCGTCGTTTGTCGGACGGCAGGATTTCATGCTGGGCAATCTGGGAAGATATCCCGAATCACGTTCGCAATTGTATTTGAAAGCGGGTAACAGCGCAGAACTTAAGGGTCTGCAGGAAAAAATCGCGTCAGAGCTAAGGAACAGGTATCAGACCGCAAGTTTTGAATTTAAAGAAGCCGAAAACCCTTTTGAACAGATTTTTGAGGATGACGGACCGGTGTTGGAAGCGAGGATAAACCTGAAAAGGTCTCCCGATTCAATGATAACCGCCGTAGGGGACTTGACGGATTCAATCTGTAGGATTACCGGCAGACAGGTCGCTTCTCCTCCGGTAGAGCAGACAGCCGATTTTGAAATTGACGTTGAGAAGGCATCGCTGTACGGGGTCTCAAGATCGGAGATTCTTGATCTGATATCAACCTGGTTCAAGGGGAAAAACATAACTTCATTGAATCTGTCATCTGATTATATCCCGATAAATATAGGTAAGTCAGGTATGGAATTGCAGGAATTCCTTTCAAACACGTTTGTTAATGTTTCCGGTTCCGGAAAGGATGAGATCTATCCACGGGAGATCCCGCTCAGCGCACTGGTAAGTCAGCGTCAGTCACGGAAGCTGAAGACAATCACGGCATCGAATTTCGGAGAGTTCATATCGTACGTAATTCCGGCTTCCGCTGACGAGGTGCCCGGGATCAAAGAGAAAATAGAGACACAACTGACAACGGATGCCGTGGAAGACATCTTTTTCACCGGCTCATTCTTTTCGAACAGTACCCTGATGAGGCAACTGACAGTGGTTCTGCTTGTATCATTGCTCATGATGTATTTTATCCTTTGTGCCCAGTTTGAGAGTTTCATGCAGCCTCTTATCGTGCTCATTGAGATCCCTGTTGACATTTCGTTCGCGTTCCTGACATTATGGATATGCGGGGAGTCGCTGAACCTTATGTCGGCTATCGGAATAATAGTGACTTGCGGTATAGTTGTCAACGACTCGATACTGAAATTGGATTCCATAAACCAACTGCGCAAACAGGGGATGCCGTTGTCCGAAGCAATACACACTGCGGGACGCCGAAGGCTGAAACCGATCATAATGACTTCTCTGACTACCATTCTGGCTATGGTTCCCGTACTTTTTACTTCCGACATCGGCTCGGAACTTCAGCGTCCGCTTGCAATAGCGTTGATAGGCTCGATGGTTGCCGGAACTGTTGTCAGCATATTTGTAATACCTTTGTTTTATTACTTAATCTATCGCAAAAATGTTTCGCCAAATGCTGTCTAAACATATATCAGTTACGTCCACACTGCTGTTTCTCCTGATTGCCCTGAGCGCTTCCGGAGAGTCCTATGGAAAGGGGAGAATGCTTCTTACGCTCGACGATGCCATCAGAATTGCAAACGATAGCTCGTTGAGTTCATTCCGGAACCGTAATCTTCATGCTTCGGGATATTGGGAATGGAGGACATTCAAGGCTAACAGGCTCCCCCATCTCGCATTGAGCCTCACTCCTGCAAGATATTACCGCTACATAACGCAAAGGTATGATTCAAATAATGACGTTGATGTGTTCAGGAGTCAGCAGATGTATCTGGCTTCGGCGGGATTGAGCGTTACGCAGAATGTTGATTTTCTCGGCGGTTCGCTTTTTGTTGAAAGCGATCTGGAGTACATGCGCAATTTCGGGTTTTCCAAAAGCAACCAGTATTCAACAGTTCCGATAAGGGTGGGGTATCGTCAGGATCTGCTTGGCTATAACCCGCTGAGATGGGAGCGCAGAATTGAACCCCTGAAGTATGAGAAATCAAAAATGGAATTTATTTATAATATGGAGACGGTTTCGGAGCAGACCGTTGAATATTTCTTTGATCTGGCATTGGCCCAGACTGAGCTTAAACTCGCGGAACAGAGCCGGGCCTCCAGTGACACGCTGCTGTCTATCGGTGACAGGAGATTCAAGATTGCCTCTATCACGGAAACCGATCTGCTTACATTGCGGCTCGATAAGGTAAATGCTGAAAATTCCGTTGAGAATGCCCTCATTTCCGTGAAAAAAGCGCAGCTCGCCCTTGCCTCGTTTCTTGGATTGGATTCTGACGCGGAAATAGAGGCTGTTATCCCTTCCAAACCGACTCTGCCCGGAATCTCGGAAACAGTGGCGGTGGAAAAGGCCCGGGCAAACAGCCCGGCTCTTATGGGCAGGAAACAGACTGTGATGGAATCAAGAAGAGATGTTAACCGGTTAAAGATAGAATCTATGTTTAATGCGAGTTTTAATGCGTCGATCGGTTTCAACCAGGTTGCGAATAAGTTTTCCGATGGCTACAGACACCCTCTGCAACAGGATATTGTCTCTGTGTCTTTGTCAATCCCGCTGGTGGATTGGGGAGTAAGGAAGGGTAAATATAATGTGGCGCTGAATAATCTTAATGTGGCGCGGATTGCCGAGAAACAGGAGGAACTTTCTCTTGAACAGGATGTGGTGGTGACTGTCAGGGATTTGGAGAGCAGACAACGTCTTGTGAACAGCGCGCTGGAGGCGCTTGATCTTGCTGACAAGGCGTATGCGCAGACACAACGGAGATTTATAATAGGCCAGGCGGATATGAATAGCCTTACACTGTCAAACTCCAGGAAGCAGGAGGCGAACCGGAACTATATATCGTCGCTTAAGAACTGCTGGCTGAGTATTTATAAAATCAGAAAACTTACTTTGTTTGACTTCAATATCGGACAGCCGATACAATTGCAGTTTGACCGCACTGTAGGGGTGAGATGATGATGTTGGTTTAAACTAATTCCGGATCTTTTCGACATGGGCAGACATAAACAGATACATTCTTTTTCCGTCATTGTCATATTCGTGGCTTTGGGGATGCTCGGGTGTGTGCTGTTGCCTTTGATGCCTGTAAAGCTGAAACCGTCCGGAGAATTGCCGTCAATAACTGTGAGCTGCACAATGCGGGGTGCTTCGCCACGTGCCATGGAGTCGGCGGTTACAGCCCCTCTTGAGGGTGCCCTTTCAAGAGTGGCCGGGGTGAAGCACATAAGGTCAAAATCAAGCAGTGGAAAAACTTCTATATCTTTGGATTTAGATCCCGGTTGCGATATTGATAAAACCAGATTCGAGGTGTCGATGATTGTAAGGCAATGCTATGCGGCGTTACCGGCCGCAGCTTCGTTCCCGAAGGTTAGTTCTAAAGCCGTGAATAAGGATGATGCTGCCGGACCGTTCATGTCTTATTCTTTTAATTCTTCGTTGCCGTCGAATGTGATATATAACTATATTGAAAAACATGTTTCACCGGTGTTGAAATCCATTCCGGGTGTGGCTTCCGTAAAACTTAATGGGGCGACTCCTATGCAGTGGAAGATTGACTATGACCCCAACAAGCTGGCTGAACTCAATATAAGACCGGATGAAATAACAAAATCTGTTTCCGCCCTGGAATTGCATGATACAATCGAGGCGGAGAAGATAGTGCTTAAAAACATAGAAGGCTCGATAGTAAGGCTGAGTGACGTGGCTGCGGTAACACACTGTCAGGAGGAGCCGACAAGCTATTTCCGTATAAACGGAAGGAATACTGTTTACCTCAATATTGTTGCAGAGCCGGATGCCAACCAGATAAGGCTTTCGGGAAAAGTGAGGGATGCCATGAACAATTTCGATGCTCCTGATGAATATGAGATCGGCCTTGATTTTGATTCGTCTGAGCAGATTTCTACTGAACTTGATACCATTTATATCCGGTGCGGTTTGACAGTGATTATACTCTTGCTCTTTATCGCGCTTATGACACTTAATCTCAGGTATCTTCTGCTTATATGCATAAGCTTGTTCCTGACATTGGCTCTTTCAATAATTTTCTACAAGCTGACCGGGGTGGAGATTCACCTCTATTCTTTATCCGCAATTACAATATCACTTAATCTTGTCATTGATAATATCATTGTTGTGACGGAACAACTTGCCAGAGGTAAGTCATTAAAGAGTTTTACCGCTATTCTTGCGGCTACACTGACCACTGTCGGGGCAATGTCGATTATCTTCTTTTTTGATGAGAATACGATTCTGAATCTGCGTGATTTTGCGGTGGTGGTGATAATAAACCTGTCTGTGTCTCTGCTGACGGCATTGTTTCTGGTGCCTGCGCTGATCGACAGAATGGGTCTGTACCTGTACAGCAGGAAGCGCGGAAGAAAAAGGATAACGGCAAAGGGATATCGTGTGTACAACAAGGTCCTGAAATTTATTGTCCGCTGGAAGTGGATAATAGCCGGTGTGTTTGTTGTCCTTGTGGGTGGATCGGTATATATATTTATTAAATATGTTTATCAGGGCGATTATTTCAACAGGTCCGATGCGGAACCCGTATTGCAGATAAACGCCTCGCTGCCGAACGGTGCCACAATAGCCCAGATGAATGATATTGTATCACAAATGGAATCGCTGTTGTCTGATAAAGAGGGGATATCACAGTTCCAGACTAATATATATAATCCGAGAAACGCAAACATCTCTGTGTATTTCAAGCCTGACTACCGTTCAAGTTATCCTTATGCACTGAAATCGGAGGTTATAGACAGGGCAAATTCTATCGGAGGGGGAAGCTGGAGCGTTTACGGCCTTGAAGATATGGGATTCAGCAACTATGTGGGGGAATCGGCGGGAAACAACAGAATAAAAATGACAGGTTATAATTATGATAATCTGATGAAATATGCGGGGGCTTTATCCGACTCCCTGCAAAGCCTCAAGAGAATACCTAAAGTAAATATTACGTCCGAGGTGTCATATTTTAAAGAGAATGAAGATGAAATGGTTCTGAAAATTGACAGGACCAAGCTTGCAAAAGACAGCCTGACGGTTGGAGACCTGTATGAGGCAATACAAAGGGAAACATTAAAAAACAGGCATATAGCTTATGTCAGTTCTGAGAACGGTGCGGAACCGGTAACATTGAACGGCAACTTGAATGGCCTTGACTGGTGGCAGCTTATGAACTCTTTGATCAAAGCCGGAGGAAGATATATCAAGCTGTCGGATTATGCCGATGTTGACAAAGTGGCTATGCCGATAGATATTATACGTGAGGATCAGGAGTATCTGATATATCTTCAGTATGATTACATCGGTTCGTACAAGACATGCGAAAGAGTCTCCAAACGGATTGTCGGGGAATTCAACAAAACCCTGCCGTCCGGATACAAAGCCGAGATACTCAACTATAGTCATACGGAGGATGAGGATGGCAAAAAATATTGGCTCATAGGTTTTGTCGCGGTCATGATATTTTTCATCACCGCTGTCCTGTTCAATTCATTAAGACTGCCGTTTGCCGTGATCTCAACCATTCCGGTTTCCTTTATCGGTGTTTTTCTGGCGTTTTATTTCTTCTCGATTAAATTTGATCAGGGAGCTTTCGCTTCTTTGATCCTGTTGTGCGGTATAACGGTTAATGCCGCAATATATGTAATTAATGAATACAATAATATCCGTAAAAATAACCGTTGCAAGAGTACCGTCCAGTTGTATAACCGTTCTCTGCGTCGAAGAATATCTGCGATTATGCTTACTGTGGTGTCGACTATGCTGGGATTTATACCGTTTCTCATAGGCAGTACAACTGAAAGTTTTTGGTTCCCGCTTGCGGTGGGAACCATCAGCGGGTTACTTTTTTCGTTACTTGCAATAATATTCCTCTTGCCGGTAATCCTGATTCCACGGAATAAGAAAAAGAGATTAAGACCGTATGCAAAACATTGATAGACCACATATAAAATATAAAAGGTTGTTAAAAAAAGGGGGCGATTTTATTGTCAATATCCTTTTTTATGCGTCATTGCTGTTTATTGGTTTTGTTGTATGGCATCTTTTCCTTGTCGCATCTTTCAATATCCCGTCAAATTCAATGTTGCCGACACTCCGTCCCGGTGACAAGGTGCTTGTCGATAAAATTACTACCGGAGCAAGACTGTTCGATATTTTTAAGGCGGCAAATGGTGAGGAAGTTAAAATACATCGTACCGTGCGTTTCAGGAAATTCAGGAGGGGAGATATACTTGTTTTCAATTATCCGTTTCGTGAGACCCAATCTAAAATTGAAATGAATTATCCCGTATACTATGCGAAAAGATGTGTGGGTGCGCCGGGAGATACACTTGAAATACGGGATTATGAATATTATATAAACGGAAAACACTCGGTTGGCGGAGGCGCAAATGTTGCGGTAAGATCAGTGTATATGGACAGAGACTCTTTGCCTGTTGATTCCATCAATGGCTACCGGGCCATGAGGTATGCGAAGGGGAAAAGATGGACTATACGTGATTTCGGACCGTTGTATGTCCCGAAGAAAGACTCGAGAATATTTCTAAGCAAGGATAATTATCTCCCCTTTAAGAAAGTTATTGAAAGGGAGTCCGGAAAGAAACTGAAGTGTAAAGACAATCAATTGTATCTTGGCGGTGAGCCTGTTGGTTCTTATACATTTAGATGCAACTATTATTTCATGGCAGGAGACAATTCCGCAGACTCCTCAGATTCACGTTATTGGGGATTTGTACCGGAAGAATTTATTGTAGGGCGTGTCCTTTTGATCTGGAAGAGAAATGGCAAATATGGCCTGAACTTCAAATTTGATAAATTCAACTAAACTCCAAACGCACACTACCCCCCCTGCCTCTTCCGCGTGCCCGTCTGTACCCGACGTTTAGGAATGCGACTTGTCCCCAAGTCGCGCGAGATACCTCTCTGTCTGTCTCTGGGTGATTATCCCCCCCTTGTGATTATCCTTCGCCCGACTTTGTTAGGAGGTTGGTTTGTCCCCAAACCAACAATAAAATCACCCGCCGCGACCGTGCAATCCGTGAGACATCCGCTCCCATCCGCGCCTTTTACGAAAAATGCCGGCATTTTCGTAAACAGTGATTCATCGTCCCCGCAAGAATAAAAAATCCGCGCCCCATCCGTTCTTTTCCGCGCCCTCTACAAGCGCCTCAATGCGCTTGGCATCCGCGATTCTTGTTAATTCTACGCATCTCAGCAAATATGCATTATTTGTTATTCATTTTAACATTTTATTCTATCCCTTTACAGTTGGAAGCAGCCTCCTCTGCGCATTAGGATTGTACCCGACGCTTAGGAATGCGACTTGTCCCCAAGTCGCGCAATATACACTGATGCATTATTCCCGATTCAGTGTAGAATTATGGTAGCCTCCGCTTCCACAAAATAAAACCGGGTGAAACTGTCTATTATTTAATAAAAACATAATTTTTTCAAATATTTTGACACAAATATTTGAAAAAATAAAAATATTAATTTATATTCGCCATTATTCATTAATTTAGTTAATCTTTTATGAAAACAAAAAGATTTTACATTATCGGTGCTGTATTATTGGCTGTCTTGGGAACATTTCTTTACCAAAATCATGAGAGTGTTAAAAAGTCTGATTTGGCATTCGAGAATATTGAGGCATTATCGGGAGATGAGAATATCTGGGCTCAATTTTGTAATGATTTGTGTACAGACAGCCCTGGTAATGTGTGTTCTAACACAACAGCAACCGGGGTTACAATTAACTGCATGGACATGAAAAAACAGTCTGAATAATAATATCGCAATAACAGAGTTTGATCGGTCAATATCCCCATATAGACAGTATAATTCAATACAAAATAAGTAAGTATAAAAGATTTAAATACACTTATTATCGTTTAAATTTGGACACTTACTAATTTTAGTTATCTTAAAATCTTATAAAATGGAGAATAATTTAATTCAATCTAATAAATTGAAGTGTATTACTATTATAATCTGCATCGTGGCTATATCGTTTACTCGATGCACTACTAATGATAAAATACAAAACTACAGATCCGATTTCTCTGAGCAGGACTTCAAGATTCATGAACTTCATCTTAAGGATGCAGACTCTTTAAGTACAGGAGATCTTCTCTTCAGACGTCCTAAGATTATTCAGGTAATAAATGACAGTATATTAGCGATTGCAGATACAAGAAATAAAAATCTTGTCGCACTTCTGAATCATTATTCAAATAAAGGTAAAGTCCTTACGATACAAGGGAAAGGTCCCACCGAATTAAGCGAAGTCACCACCATGTTGGTGCGTGACAGTTTACTTACACTGTCAGGATTGAATGACGGGAAAATATTGCATGTCGGAATAAATGCCGACTCATTAAGTGGTGAATCATATACCTCATATCATGTTCCTTTTCAGCCTCTACGGTCATTAATGATAAATGATTCTGTATGTTTTGCTCTGTCCCAGCCTTTTTCCGGACATCGTTTCAGCGTATACAATGTTAAAGATTCCACAACGAATCATTTCGATAGTTTTCCGCTTGACAGTGTTGATC
Source organism: uncultured Muribaculaceae bacterium (assembly GCA_948788915.1). GTDB lineage: Bacteria > Bacteroidota > Bacteroidia > Bacteroidales > Muribaculaceae > Lepagella. The sequence goes on from CAQFOZ010000039.1 coordinate 11,351, forward strand.
TGGAATTAAAACCTGATAATGTTTTTATTCAGGCAGATATGGGAATAAGCCCTGATTCTGATTATATTGTCCTGGCAAATCGATCCTGGCCAATAATTGAAATAATTAACATAAGGGAGAACAAAATCAATCGTTTGACCGGACCTGCAAAAATTGACGGTAAAGTTAAAAGGGTTGATTACGGAAACTCATATACTTATTCCCAGACTCCGGGATGGGATGTGTGGAACGGCCTGACGGTTGGCGATAAATATATATATGTTGGCTACAGCGGATATCGATGCGAACCTAATCAGAAGTACGACAATCCTGGGATTTCAAAAATATATTCGTTTTCAATGACCGGAGAACCTGAAAAGATATTCGTCCTTGATTCTCCAATAGAAACATTTACTATTGATGAAAAAAACGGATATATTTATGTTGTTCGGAACAATCCTGATCCATCTATATTTAAATATAAACTTTAAACACTCTCTTTACGCATCTCTGCCCGTACCCAACGGGTGAGGAGCTGCCTCCTCTGCGTGTCAGCCCTTTACCCGACGTTTAGGAATGCGACTTGTCCCCAAGTCGCGCAGAAACCTCCTTTCTGTCTGTCTCCGGGTGATTATCCTTCGCCCGACTTTGTTAGGAGGTTGGTTTGTCCCCAAACCAACAATAAAATCACCCACTGCGACTGTGCAATCCGTGAGACATCCGCTCCCATCCGCGCCTTTACGAAAAATGCCGGCATTTTTCGTAAACAGTGATTCATCGTCCCCGCAAGAATAAAAAATCCGCGCTCCATCCGTTCTTTTCCGCGCCCTCTACAAGCGCCTCAATGCGCTTGACATCCGCGATTCTTGTATTCAAATCCCGTGTCCGTCTTTACCCGACGTTTGGGAATGCGACTTGTCCCCAAGTCGCGCAATATACACTGATGCATTATTCCCGATTCAATAAAGAATTGTAGTAGCCTCCACCTCAAAAACCGGCTGTAACCGAGCTTTCCTTAAATTAAATCCATCCCAACTCATAAAACTGTTAAAAATTTTGTAACTTTAAGAAACAGTTTAAATTAAATTTAAACTGTTTCTAAGGTATATATACAGGCGTTATGCTATAGGATTAATCTATCTGAGTAACCTGTAAAATGAGTTCATAAAACTTGGCGTTTGAATTAAAGAGGTTGATGAAAAGAAAGATATGCTTTGACAGAATCTGTCTGATACAGGTTATTCTGTTTGCACTTGTTGCGTTCGGAATAGTGGAGTGTCTGTTGGGTTGGGAACAGCTCCTTGGCTTGAAAAAGAGCGGCCATTCGTTCTATCCTGTTACGGGTACATTTTACAATCCCGGTCCATATTGTGGGTTTCTGGCGGTGATCATACCCATGGCATTGGACTCTGTTCTTGAAAAGCGCAATCCTGCGCTTTATTGGTTATCTTGCGCTTATCTGCTGATTTCAATCCCGCTGTTGCCGGCACTTATGGGGCGCACCGGCTGGATTGCCGCTTTGTTCGGGAGCCTGTATGTTGTCTGTGCATTGAAAAGAATCCCCTGCGTTACCTTTAAACACATTGTCCTGTCGGCAATAGGATTCATACTCCTGGCCGGAATCTTTGTTTACATCAAGCCCTCCTCTGCGTTGGGACGCCTTTTAATCTGGCGGAATGGCTTGACCGCCTTTAAGAATAATTTTTTATCCGGAGCAGGATGGGATAACGTCGCCGGAGAACTGGGTACGGCTCAGGAAGAATATTTTACGACACACACACAGACAGTGTTTTTGCGTCTGTTGCCGGCTCTCCCGAATATGCCTTCAACGAATTCCTGCAGATTGGAATCGCATTCGGTGTCCTTGGGCTGCTTGCGTTTATATTGATACTTGTTGCGGCTATAATAAACTCGTTCAAAGGTAAAGAATATGGAGTGACAGGCTCCCTGATGGCGTTTGTCACCGTATGTCTGTCCTCATATCCGCTCCAGTTCCCCGAATTTATCATGACAGTTGCTGCGCTTGTTATTATAGCCTTTGTCTCCAATGACAGGATCAGTAAGATGCTTTCTTTTTCTATGGGAACAGCGTTATTGTTCCTTGCGGTTTATTCATGCGCGTCTCTTGTTGAGAGGAAAAGGAAATCAGAAGATTGGAACTATCTGCAATATGCGTATAGATATTCTGTTAATGAAAAGGATGTTGAATTTCTTGATTCAATAGCTTCTGAACAGCCGTGGAACAACAGGCTCCTTTTTGACTATGGGAAAAACTTGCGGAACAGTGGTTCCTATGAAAAATCCAATTCCGTGTTGTCTCAGGGGTTGAGACAAAGCTCGGATCCGATGTTTCTTAACTTGATAGGCCGCAATTATCAGGACATGGGCAATCTCCGAAAAGCAGAGGAATTTTACCTTAGATCTGCAAACAGATTGCCCGGAAGGCTATATCCATATTATCTGTTGGCGCGAATGTATGCTGACTCGGCGAGCCATGATCCAATAAAGTTCAAACGGGCATATCGGACAGCAATGCAACTGGAACCTAAAATTGACTCACCCGCAATACAGGAAATGAAACGTGACCTGAAAAGATGGAACGACAGCATCTCTGGTTATTAGCAGATTTCTCCAAATTCTAATATTGCACCGGAGTATATAATATTAATCCGGAAGATTATACTTCATGATTACAGGTTCATCACGTTCTTCGATAGTATATAGAATACGGTTTGCGTAATCTATATCGAAAGCCTCGATATCATGACTGAAATTGTAGCTCCTGAGGGGTTTGCCTGAATAATCAAACTCAAGAATTCGGTTAATCTTTTTTTCAAAATCCTCGTCCTTCTCTACTTTAGTCCCGATATACCCCACTGCAAAAGTCTTGGGACCTGCCGATAGACAGCTATAATAAAACCACATAGGATCTTGTTGATAATACTTCCCATTAGGAATTTTCGTTCGACAATCCTTGAGTCGATATAGTCGGGTCCCCGTAGTATTTTTGAGGTGCTGTCTGTTAGATTGATGATTTCTATAAAATTCCATGTTTTGGTTGATATGACTACACAATCATTCTCGAAAGAATATGCTATATCGCTTTGAAACATGGCGTTATTAGCTTTTATAGAATCAGGCATTTCAACAATTGGAAACGACCCTAAACTAATTAAAGTTGAATCATTACAACCCGTTATCAACGCTCGTGCATTTTTATAATATGTTGGGAGTATAGCAACTTTACCGAGTTTGCAAGAAACACCGGCAAGGGCATCTACTGGAAGCGTAAATTCATGATTTGTCATAGCTACATTGTCATTATCGCTCCATTTGACGGTCATCACTTTTTTATCACTGCTTCCAACAAGCGTTAAATCCCCATCTGGTGTGACGGACATTGTGGCTACTCTAAGCATTTCTTGTGGCCCTTTCCCTGTTACGACTGCGGTTTGGCTTTTACCGCTTTTTAGGTTATATAAAACAACCTGCTCAGGTGTACGGATTAATTTTACTGCAATAATGGAATCGTTTACAACTTTAATAGACGCGGCATTTCCAAAAGCGACATCATCACTGACCAGCTTGCCGGAGAGTTGGTCAATTTCAATTTCCTCAAAGTCATTAATGTTTATTACGATTATGCCTTTTTCGCCAACGGCACTATTGTGATTACACGAGTTTACAAACGGCATTAACAATATAAGCAGAAATGCACTAATTTGTCCAAGGCACCATTTCATCACAGTTTATTTTTATGCCAGATGATGTAGTAAGAATGCAAACAAATCCGTTTCTATTCTTGCAATGAGTGCTACGTAATTTTTTTATTGCGGCACCTTCACTGTCTGAAAGCGCCTCAATATTTGCAAGTTGGAGTTCAGATACTTTTGCTTGATTGTTAAAACTAACTAAAGCATATGTTCCAATTGAGAACACAAGTGCAAACGTAATAAAACCAAGAAATTTTTTCTTCATAAAACACATGTAATACATAATTTAACAAAAAAACTGTTTTTTTGTTAGATTTATTCAGTATGCGCAAATGTAACATTATGATTAGTATTGCCAAAACAATCGTGATAATTTTAAAAAAAAACTTATTCTTCTATCAAAAGAAATTTTTTTTGATGGGAAGAATAAGTTATATATAATTCGCTTTGTGCGCCGCGAGATTTCATTTAGAGGAGTGTTTGGATTTAACACGAATTATAATTTAAGAAACTGTTTAAATTTATTTTCGAGGAATTTTGAGGTTCTTTTCACCCATCAGTAGAGATTTTTCAGGGATTTATGAGAGTTCGGTAAGTCGCGGTTTCTTGCGGATACTGCCAGCCTCTGCCCGTACCCGACATCAAAAAGGTGGTTTGTGGAGCTATCACCTCCGCGCGTTAGCCCCGTACCCGACAGTTAGGAATGCGACTTGTCCCCAAGTAGCGCGAGATACCTCTCTGTCTGTCTCTGGGTGATTATCCCCCCCCTTGTGATTATCCTTCGCCCGACTTTGTTAGGAGGTTGGTTTGTCCCCAAACCAACAATAAAATCACCCACTGCGACCGTGCAATCCGTGTGACATCCGCTCTCATCCGCTCCTTTACGAAAAAAAGTTTTTTTCGTAAACCGAGATTCATCGTCCTTACCGGAATAAAAAATCCGCGCCTCCATCCGTCCCTTTCCGTGTCTCCGTCAAGCGCAACACTGCGCTTGACATCCGCGATTCTTGTCTTCAAATCTCGGATCCCTCTGTACCGGACAGTTAGGATTGCGACTTGTCCTCAAGTCGCACAAGATTTTGAAACCCCACTTTCTAATGTCTTCTTAAACTAAATTCGTGTTAATCCATCCCCGGATGTGAATGGTTGAAAATTTCTGAACACTTACTTATTGTTATCTGTCGATAACAATTTTATAAATTGGTGTATTTATAAAAGATTTTATTGTCATCTTCAGGCTCTAAAACTACACCGTAAACACAGGTGCCATCTGATGTAGATGCTATGGAATCGATTTTTTCATTGACTTCATAGCATTTTTCAATATCCCCATTCCACTTACATTTCAACAGATGATTTTGAAAATCTCCGTTGTCAAAATCTTTCTGTGTCGCACCGATATAATTAATAAACAGTCCGTCATCGAAAGACGTTGCAGCCCAATAATTCCGAAAGCTATTCTCTGTCGGACTGAGATGATAATTGTCATTTTCTCCGCTTGCTTCAACTACAGGATGTGTTGAAAAGTACTCCTTTATCAATTTAGGACGGTCACCTGAGACATCAAAGAAAGCGAGCCAGTCATGATATAAACCCATAGCGCATAAATATTTCTTATCCGGGGAAACAATAAAATGAACTTGATAAGCCATATAGAAATCAGGATGTGCCTCTTTGGGAATTTCTGTATCTGGGATAGCTCCGAAACCCTCTATAAGATTTCCTGAGTTATCATAGAAGGAGAAAATATGCCCGTCTCCATACAATCTGTCACCTACATACCCGGTTAAGGTACAGGAGAGAAATCCACCCGACTTATCCTTGAAATGTATTGGAGCAGAGGTATCCAGATCTGACGTAAGTTTGTTCATGCTACTCGTGTGTAGCAATTTTTTACCTTGATCGAATATGTAAACTTGGTTCTTGTTGTCAATCTGTATTAAAGAAGGCCTCAACAGTTCATCCGGACCATTGCCTCTTTTGCCAAAACGCGAAACAAGACTGTCGCCACTAATAGAGATCAAAGAATAAAGACGATCATCATAAACATCTAAAATCATTAAGGAATCTCCGTGAATCCACAATTGCCCCGGACGTCTTATGATCGAAGAGGCGTTGGTTAATGTGGATTCTCCAATAACAGGCTTGCATTCTACATTTTGCATATATGGAGGTAAGTTGCTGTTATGTCTGCCTTCATGAGAACAGGAAGTAAGACAAAATATGCATAACAGAACACCGAATACCTGTTTCAAATAATTTATGAGCTTCATATTTAAAGTATTATTTTCATCACATTCTCTAAATCCAAATTTATATTATATTTGCATATATTCAAATATAAAATTTAAAATTTGTTTAAATTTTAGTATCTAATGTGTTAAAATGAAAGCAGTAATTCCCCGAATAATAATTTTCATAATCACCGTAATCCCTATAGGATGCAATTCCAACCCATTTCAGTAATTATGCATTCTACATTCTCATTACCCGACGGTTGGGAATGCGACTTGTCCCCAAGTCGCGCAGAATCCCTTGCGCAATATGCACTGATGCATTATTACGGATTTCGTTAAGAACTATAAGAGATTGGTACATCCTCCGCAACCAAAACTGGGTGAATTGTCTTTAATTTAACAAAAAACAATATCAAAAAAATATTTTGTGTCAAAATATTTGAAAAATTAAAAAATTAATTTAAGTTTGCTATTATTTATTAATAAATTTAATTGTTTATGAAAACTAAAAGATTTTACATTATCGGTGCTGTATTATTAGCGGCTATGGGAACATTTGCTTACCAAAATCATGGTGATACAAAAAAATCGGATTTAGCGATAGAAAATATAGAGGCTTTGTCAGGTGGAGAAGGTGGCAGTGGTGCAACAGTAGTAAATTGTTTACCTATGCCGGGTGCAACTTGTATTGTTATGAATGGGAATGGAGATGTTGTATATATTGGTCGAGATCAATATGCTGGATAAAGAATGTCGAAAATAAGGCTTATTATATTATTTTCTGTAGTTGCCGGATGTTTAGCATCTTGTAACAGAACAGGGAAGAATCAAAATTCCGTGCCAGAATATGATTTAGAATCTACTTCAATTGCAGAAATAGATTCAGAAACGATATCTATGCCCGGAGATTTAATACTAAATGGAAATAGATTAATTGTTAGCAACATAACAAAATCTGAAGATGCTCTGAATGTGTTTGATTTAAATGGCAATTTATTGCAGTCCGGAATTAAATACGGTCAGGGACCTCAGGAGATTCTTGATATTGCAAGCCTCCACTTTACAGATGGAGTTCTTCACTTATATGATCAAAATAAAGGTGTAATCTATAAAGTTGATACAGTTGGGGAATTGAAAATAACACCAGCAGTAGAAGGTGTTATTTTCCAGAATGATGCAATCTCAATTCCTCCGTATGTGCTGAAAGCCGCTATTGCATTTAATAATAATATCTCTTACTATCTTACAATGGGAAATGGAGAGATTTGCGACAGTTTGTCATATTTCCCACCAGCACCAGAAAATGTTGATCCGGCCACACATGCCTTGGCTTGTACAGGATATTTGGCAATAAATAAAGAGGGTAATGTTTTTATGCGGGCAATTGTATATGATGGAAGTGTAGATTTTTTCAGTATTAAAGATGGCAAGTTAAAACATATAAACCGTTACGAGATATTTCCGATGGAATATTCAGCCAAGGCGTTGCCAAATGGACGTAGTGTGCCTGTTCCAAGTGATGATTCAAGAAGCGGATTTGTTTACACAGCAGCTTCAGATAATTATTTCTATGCGTCATTCTCTAATGAAAAAGCTTTGGATAATCCCTACGGGGCTGCTAACAAGATCTATAAATTCGATTTAGAAGGAACCCCGGTTGCAATCTATAATCTTGATAAAAGCATTAGGACATTTGATGTAATGCCTGATGACTCCAAAATTTATGCATTGGCATTTGATAAAGAAACAGATGAGTCTAGAATAGTTTCTTTTCAAATTACTAAATAGTTTGTCAAATAGTTAGTCCCTGTTAAGATTACAAAAGAATAATTATGTTATATATTGCACATTTACTCTAAGTTTGGAGTTTCTGTGCAATATTTTCATTTAGTTATAAATACATTCGTATTCTTTTCTAAAGCATTCATGCCTTAATTATAATAATCGATATATTTGTTATCATAACTGTCAGTTTATTATGTACGCAAAAGCAGTAATTCCCCGAATAATAATTTTCATCATCACCGTAATCCCTATAGGATGCAATTCCAACAAAGAGATGCTTGATTATGCATTACAGGAAGCCGGCAATAACACTGCCCAAATTGACAGTTTTTTAAACTATTATTCTGATAAAGGCCATCAGGATATTGCAGAGCATCTTGTCTGCGGGATGATCGGAAGATACGGCATGTCGGGTCCCCCGATGGATTCGATAGAAGCTCTGTACAGATATCTGAATGATGACAACTTCTGGGGATTCCCTTCTGCATTGGGAAAAAAGGGAGACGAGTTCTGCAAAATGCCCTTGAATAAGAGTTATGATTTAAAAAGCCTTCCGGCACAATTCCTAATTAACCATACTGATGATGCCCTCAATCAATGGGATAAACGGGATTGGAACAAAGGATTGCCGACTGAGATTTTTCTTGAGACAGTACTCCCTTATCGCATTGTCGATGAAGAGGCAACCGAATGGCACAAGGCATATCGGGATTATGCACCCGGGTTGGAAGACAGTTTAAGCAAGGTGTCAAACTCGGTAGAAGCCGCAAGAATAATTTCAAACCGGTTTGGTCCAACCCCGTACCACGGTCGTTTCATTACTCCGCACAGAAGTGCGTTAAATCTGTTGGAAAAACCTGTAGGCAAGTGTCGCGAGGATTGCGACAGGACAGTATATGCAATGAGGGCATTTGGTGTCCCTGTCACAATAGACATGATGATAGTCAATCCTGATTATGGAGGCGGTCATGAATGGAATGTTGTCTATGACAATGAAGACAAAATATTCCGGATGTTCGACAACCAGGACTATCCTCCGACACGCGACAGCATACATAACGATAAAAGGAGAAAGGGTAAAGTGTACAGAAGCACGTGGAGACCAAATTCAGATAGACTCAAACTATATAAGGACGCCAAATATGCGACATCCGAATTGTTGGATCCGAGATTGAAAGACGTGACCGAAGAATATTTTGGTAAGAACAAAGTAACAGTACCTCTGTTCAGAAAAAGCGGTGAAGTATATATAGGATTCTTTCTCGCGTCAGGCATGATGCCGGTTGACATATCAAGAAAAGGAGAAACAACCGCTACATTCGAGAACATAGAGCCGGACCTGATTTATTTCCCTCTTGAGCCTGAAGGACGCAATAAGTTTGAGCCGGTAGGATATCCGTTCATGATAAACGGAGACAGCGGGCTGCATCAGTTTATTCCGGATACTACAAAATTTGTCAGTGCTAAGCTTGTCCGCAAAATGCCTGTCGGGTTCCTTATGGACAGGCGGCAAAAGGTGATTGACGGTTTCAAGGTGTATGTCGGAAAAACTGAGTCCGGACCATGGACACTGCTGGACTCGCTTTCACATGAGAAATCAAAGACTTTCCATTATATCAGGAACTCATCAGGCATAAAAGAGAAATATATCAGACTTGTGGCACCGGACAGCCTTACGAAAGAACTGGGGGAGTTTGTCGCATCGTCAGATTCTGGAGGCATCAATGCATTGCCATTGTCTATAGTGGGAGAACCAAAGGATATGAGCAAGCGTAAAAAGCTGATAGACGGAGATGTACTGTCAAGATTCCTGTATAAGCCTGAGAACGGAGATATGATCCTGAAGGTGGATTCAAAAGAAGATATCGGGGCAATGTACCTGTTGGCCCGTAATGACGACAATTCCGTCAGGCCCGGAGACGAATATGAACTTTTCTATTTCAGCAGAGATGGATGGAAAAGTCTTGGTAAAAAGACTGCGCGGGGATTTGAACTGGAATATGAAGTGCCTGACAATTCTGTTTTGTGGCTCAGGGATCTCACCCGTGGCAAGGAGGAGCAGATCTTTATAATCCGGAACGGCAGACAATTGTTCAATTACGATCTCTGAACCCGTTTAAACTCTTAGAAACAGTTTAAATTTGAACACTTAGTTAATAAATTTAAACAGTTTCTAAAAGCGTCTCTCCCCGCATCCCACGGTTGGAGCTGCCTCCCCTGCGCGTCTCTGCGTCTGTACCCTGCGGCCGGGAATTTGTCTTCTCTCCCCGCGTCTATGCCTGTACCCGACGGTTGTTAGGAATGCGACTTGTCCCCAAGTCGCGCAGAATCCCCCACTGTCTGTCTCCGGGTGATTATTCCCCCGCCGCGACCGAGCAATCCGTGTGACATCCGCTCCCATCCGCGCCTCCATCCGTCCCTTTCCGTGCCTCCGTCAAGCGCAACACTGCGCTTGAAATCCGTGATTCTTATATGAAAACCTATTCACTAATCTCCCCGACTCTGTTAGTAGGTTGGTTTGTCCCCAAACCAACAATAAAATCCTCACGTGTAAGACTGACCGGGTCAGATAACACTTCCCGTGATTTTCCGTATTCATCTCACCAGCTATACACATGCATTTCCCATTTTAAGTAAGTATAAAAGATTAAAACGCACTTACTAAGTAGTTGAGATATATTAATGAACATATAAAACGAAGATATTTTGAGTCGATTTTGGCGCGGAACGAAGGAGCATATACTTATATGTGACTGAACGACAAGGTGAAATATACGAAGAATATTCGATGAGAAAAATAGCAAAAGTCGGCCACTAGGCCGGTTCGCGGTGGCGAAGCCAATTTTTTGAGTCAAATATGTAAAAAAGATCAAGTTTTATAGTTCAAGATTAAAACAATACATATATCGCTTAATTTTTCTCAGCTACTTATCTTTTTAATAAATTCATAAATAATACTTAAATCCAAACAAATACAAATGTTGCCTTTTTATAACCGCAACTTCTTCATTTCAGCAGCTTTCTATCGTTGTCGCCGCTTTCCAACACGCTCATCTGATGAATGGCTATTTTGTTCAGTTTTACAAGCCGCTCGCCTTGTGTCATTCCCTGCTCGATGAAAACAGCATTGAGGTTTTCCATATTTGACAGGCAGATAAGTTCGTTGATAGTGGCATAGTCGCGTATGTTCCCTTTGAGGT